>DKLL01000230.1 GCA_002455755.1 Acinetobacter sp. UBA6641 | reverse complement strand
TTTTTCAGACAGGTCCTGACCTTTTTCACTGAGCAATACGCGAATCAGCTGTTGTGGCAAGCTTGACGGCAAGTTCAATGCTTTCGGTGCAACCGCATCTACCTTGAACCAGACTTCCAGTAATACCGAACCCTGTGGCAAGGCAGCAGATTTTAATACTGCAACATTGGTACTACCAAAAGCCTGGGTATTAATCATTTCCATCACGCTTTCTGTGAATGGATGTTCTAGCGTCAAGTATTGTGCATCTTCACGAACCTGCGCCTGATCACGATAGAAAGTCGCCGTCATGCCTTCTTCATCCAGAGACAAACCTTGAACCTGCATCTGATCGGTTGGCTTGATGATCACGGTACCATTACTTTGCTCATCGAAATCGATGTTGGTCGATGCCATGAAGCGTTTCATGAACATTGGCAAAGTGGTGTTGTCGTCATAATCTTCAAGCGCCTGCACAATTTCTTGCGCCACAATTGGACGGCAAGAATTGTATTCCAGCAGACGGTCACGGCCTTCCTGCAATTCAGCTTCTAAAGCCTCACGCTGAACAGTGACTTCTTCAAGCAAATCTTCAAACTGCTGGCCTAAATCTGCCAGTAAACAGTCTTTTAATTTCACAATAAAGTTTTCTTGCAAGGTTTGCGCAGTCGGTGAAATATTGCTGAAAATATTCAAGCCTTCATTGTACCAGCGGAACATACGTTCTTGCGCAGTACCGACCAGATAAGGCACATGAATCTGAATCCGGTTTTCCTGACCAATACGGTCCAGACGACCAATACGCTGTTCAAGCACATCCGGGTTCGCAGGCAAGTCAAACAGGATCAGGTCAGAGGCAAACTGGAAGTTACGCCCTTCCGAACCGATTTCAGAACACAACAGAATTTGTGCCCCATAAGACTCTTCAGCGAAATAAGCTGCTGCCTGGTCACGTTCAAGCAGGCTCATGCCTTCATGGAACATCGCGGTACGGATACCGGCATGTAAACGCAGCACATTTTCCAGCGCTTCAACTACCGGGCCACTACGCGCAATCAGTAATACTTTCTTGTGCTTGAGTTCGGTACGCAGCATTTCCATAAGCCACATGACGCGTGGGTCATGTTCCATCCACGAGCCATCGAGCTGTGCTTCTTCAGGCCACATTTGTTCACGTAGCTTACCGTCTTTTGACCAGTTTGCAGGCGCTGGTAAAGGTGCCGGCTGACAGTCACGGCCCGGGAAACCCTGAATCGCTTCACGGGTATTACGGAACAAAATACGGCCGGTACCGTGACGGTCCAACAACTCGTGAATGGCACGGAACCGCTGTTCCGGCTCATCCTGAATGCCATGCCCCAACAAGCCTTCAATCGCTTTTAAATGCCCTTCTTCCAAAGGCATGTCCGACATCAACACTTCAGCAATTTTTGCAGTTTGATGATACTGCTCTTCTTCATCCAGAAAGCGGTCGAGTGAACTGAAACGTTGCGGATCGAGCAAACGTAAACGGGCAAAATGGCTTTCTACACCCAGCTGTTCAGGGGTTGCTGTAAGCAGTAACACACCCGGGGTTTTTTCCGCCAGTTCTTCAACCAGATCGTAACGGTCATTGCCGCCTTCTTCTTCGCTCCACATCAGGTGATGTGCTTCATCGACCACAAGAAGATCAAAACCGGCTTCTAAAGCCTGTTCACGCAAATCTTCGTGATCGACCATCAAGTCAACGCTGGCAATAATGCATTGCTCGGTCAGGAATGGGTTGAAATCTGGATCATGTTCTTTGATCGAAGCGGTACGGGTCAAATCAAACAAAGAGAACTGCAGATTGAAACGGCGACGCATCTCAATCATCCACTGATATTGCAGTGAATCTGGCACTAAAATCAGGATACGTTCTGAACGGGCAGTTTTGAGTTGTTGATGGATGATCAGACCCGCTTCAATGGTTTTACCCAAGCCCACTTCGTCAGCAAGCAAGACACGCGGTGCAAAACGCTGTCCCACTTCATGGGCAATATACAGCTGGTGCGGAATCAGGCCTACACGTGCACCGACCATACCGCGTAAAGGACTGTTTTTCATATTGGCTTGCATCAGTAATGCTTCAATACGCAGGTCATACCATTCTTTATAGTCGACCTGGCTGGCCAGCAAACGGTCAAGCGGTTTAGACAGCTGGATGGTCGCACCAATACGGGTTTCGTTAAGTGACTTACGTTCTTCTGAGCCATCTTCCAGATTGCGCACGACGTTATAGCGCACTACGCCATGACGGTCTTCCAGCGACTCAACTGTCCATTGGGTGCCTTCCTGATCTTGCAGTTCATCTTTCACATTGAACACAATACGTGATAAAGGTGCATTGTTACGTGCATAGACACGTGTTTCATCACTTTTTGGGAATAAGATGCTAACCGATCTTTCATCTACGTCTATAAGAACCCCTAAACCAAGTTCTGTTTCCGTGTCTGATAACCAACGCTGACCAATAGCAAACTGATGCAATTTTTCCACCTTTATCTAAAAATGAGGACACTAATTTCAAGCCCAAAATCTGGTTGGTATTTGAGCAAAAAACCAGGTCTTTAAGCAATATATTTTGACATAAAGCCCACTAAAAAGTGCGCAAAATCGATGAGGATTAAAAAGTTTTTACTTTAAAAAGGAACCGGAGCATAAAACTCCATCAGCTGTTCTGTTTGCGGATGATAAAAACTTAAGTTTTCAGCATGCAGGCATAGACGCGGCATCAACAGTTGCTGTTCAGGAGTGGCATATAAAGTATCCCCAACAATGGGATGACCCAGGTATTGCATATGCACACGAAGCTGATGGGAACGGCCGGTAATGGGGCTCAGTTTGACCCGCGTCACCGCCTGTCCCTGAATTTCAAAATGTTCNNTCAATATGTAATGGTGGATGTTCCGGATCATAGATGACAGGCACATCGACCGTACCTTCCCCTTCAAGATATCCAGCTACTACGGCTTGATAGGTTTTGTCGGTTTGACGTTCCTGAAACTGGCGGGAAATGGTTTTTTGGCCCCATCTGGTTAGGCCAAACACCAGAATACCTGAAGTATCCCGATCCAGCCGGTGAATCAGTAGCGTTTTAGGTTCTATTTTTAATAACCGGTTGATCACGCAATCTTGCAAATCTTCTGTTTTGCCAGGAACGGTGAGTACACCTGCAGGTTTATGGATGACCATAAAATCTTCATCACGATGTATCAGATGTTCGGTTAGAAAATTACTCAATGTTCAATCCCAGGCTGATCGCGCAAACAAGGCGGCAATGATAGAAAGCTTGGCGCAGAATTACAATGCACAATGCTTGAATTGGCGACGGATTTTCCGATTTTGCTCAAAAATTATTTCAATGTCGTGTTATCAACGTGCTGATTGCAATACAAAACTGACCAGTGAATGTAATGAATTATATTCTAAGAGATCTTCATACCTAATATTTGCTCCATGCGCCCGCCAAATACCCACCAACGTCACCATGGCTACAGAATCCAAACCGTATTGTTTCAGATCAACCTCAGGATCAATTTCAAGTACATCCAGGTTCAGTTGCTCTGCAACCGCGAGCATAATTCCCTTGGTGGAAAGCACGTAATGGGATGGTGCACTTAAATCCCATAGCCGAGTCAAACTATAGCTGTTCATATGATGCACACCTTGAGCCGAAATATTATCAATCCATTGAATATGCTGGTCTTGATTCGACAATAAAATCGCATCATCCACTACACAAATCTGTTCAGTCACACTTTGCAGATATGGCAGGATTTGTTTCAGCGTTGGTGTGATCTGTCCCGCAAATATCATTTGTGGATGCAATGATGCATATTCCCCAAGCTGTTGCATCCCCTGCATCAAGTCATCACCGTACAAATCAACAATTGGAATATCTAAAGCTTTGGCTTTATTGCTGATTTGAATCAGATGAGTCATGAGGTCACTGTCTTGTATGCCTGCAATCATTCTTAAATTTTGCAATCCCACTAAAATGAGTACTGAATCTGTAGTTGATAGTTGCCATTTGGCTTGGGAGGGTGCCAGTTGGATTTTTTTGGGCATGGGGTACGGCATGGGAGTTTTCTACTTAGCATATTGCAAGGTGATAATATGCTAACTTAAATTCATTAGCTCAATATATCTACCGAAATACTAATTTCATTTATTTTTAATCAATTTTATATTCATTGACCCAACTCAATTTCTCACACTCTCGATTATGATAGTTCTTCAACCATAGGTATTTGCTACGAATTTTTTCAATTTGCTTATTTTTCTGATCTAAATCTTCACCTGAATATTTTTCTCGAACTAGTTTAGCTTGAGAATTCACTTCTTCCATATTATGGATAATAGATTCTTTATGTCTTCTAAAGATATTTCTTGTATTATCAATAAGCCTATTAGGCAATATGACCATATTATTTCTCACCATAAAATCTTTAATACTAGGAGATCTAACATCTGTCATAACTCTTGTCATTTTTAAATAATCTAGAAAATGATGTTCATCGTTTAAAGTAAAAAGATTATCATCCCCATACATTTTTTTTGATAAAAATTTTATCTGCTTCATGAGCCTTTTATTTGAAACCACATCATCACACAAAATAATTTTAGGATTAATTGCAGCACACTCGCCATCGTAAGCAGCTCCCACACCCACTCCAACAGCTATAGATCCGTCAATATACGAAAATTTATTAGTAATTCCACCGCGTAAAAATATATTTTTTTCCTGATAGCATTTGAATATAAATACTACAAGTCTCATCATTATAATAATTGCTACATTTGCCGAATGGCGCACAAACTCATCCTTAAATCTTTCTTTACGATTTATTTCTTTAGGTTCAAAAGAAATTATTAAAGAATCTGAAACGAAACAATATTTCGGTTCATAGAATTCATATAAGTCAAACTCCTCTTGTAAATAAAGTTCTTTTCTCTTTTGAGAATCTTGTTCTTGAAATATTTCTGCATTCTCCTTCATAAAATTTATCAAATCTAAAGCTTTTTCTTTAGAATCAATAGCACCATTTATATTTTTATACCCCAACATATCAATAAATAGCGTCCATTGTAAAAGCTTCATAGCATCCTCAGAAGTATAAAAAATGAATGAGATTGTAATAAAATTATAATAAAAAATCCTTCTATTATTGAGCTTCTAAAAACTTCTCAATCGCCACCTGCGCAATCTCCGCATCCTGAAAAGACTTTACCCCAGACACCCCCATTGCACCCACCAATTGCCCTTGATACAGAATCGGCTCACCACCTTCCAGCATCCCTGAAAATGATTCCATAGTCAGAAAACCCATTTGACCACCTTTGATCAAATCTTCAAACAGCTTGAAAGGACGGCGACTCATTGCAGAACATTTTGCTTTTTCTAAACATAAGTTTGCCGTCATAGGCGATGCACCATCCATACGCTTCATCGCTAACAAATTACCCGTTTCATCTACAACGGCGATACTGACATTAAAACCATGTTCAAGTGCATATTCATAAGCGGTATTTAACAGAAACTCTGCATCACTTAAGGTTAAATAATGTTTGGTTTGCATCGGTCTTTTCCATTTTCAAAATCTGTATAAAAAAGCCCGAACGAATT
>DKLL01000048.1:273-12100 GCA_002455755.1 Acinetobacter sp. UBA6641 | reverse complement strand
ATATGGCAGATGCCGCAGAACTCAAACAACTGATCTAAAAAATACAGCCCCATCTGATTGTTCCTGCAATTGAAGCCATTGCGACCGAAGTTTTAGTAGAGATTGAACAGCAAAATATTGCCACGGTGATTCCTTCAGCCAAAGCAGTCAACCTGACCATGAACCGTGAAGGTATTCGTCGTCTTGCGGCTGAAGAACTGGGTTTACCGACATCTGCCTATCGTTTTGCCGACTCGATTGAGTCTTTCCGTGCAGCCTGTGATGATATTGGCTATCCCAACTTTGTTAAACCGGTGATGTCGTCATCAGGTAAAGGACAATCTCGCGTTAAAAGCTTTGATGAAGTCGATGCTGCCTGGGAATATGCGCAAACCGGCGGACGCGTCAATCAGGGTAAAGTGATTGTTGAATCACAAATTGATTTTGACTTTGAAATTACCTTACTTACCGTTCGCGCGAAAAATGCTGAAACAGGCGAAATCGAAACCCAGTACTGCGACCCGATCGGACATCGTCAAGACTCTGGGGATTATGTCGAAAGCTGGCAGCCTCAAGCCATGACGCCAGCCGCGCTGGAAGAATCGAAACGCATTGCCCATAAAGTCACGGCTGCTTTGGGTGGCTGCGGTATTTTCGGGGTCGAACTGTTTGTCAAAGGCGATAAAGTATGGTTTAGTGAAGTATCGCCACGTCCGCATGATACGGGGCTTGTGACACTGGCATCGCAATTCCAGAGTGAGTTTGAACTGCATGCACGTGCCATTTTAGGCCTGCCGGTGAATACATCTCGTCACAGTGTTGCAGCCAGTGCTGTCATTTATGCAGGCGTTGATGATCGCAATTTGTCTTTTTCTGGCTTAAATCTTGCTTTAGTAAATCCAAACACCGATTTACGCCTTTTTGGTAAGCCTGAAGGTTTTAAACGACGTCGCATGGGGGTCGCCACTGCACGTGCTGAAACAACCGATCAGGCGCGTGAACTTGCACTAGAGACGGCGTCTCAAGTCAGTGTTCAACAAAACTAAACCTGCCACCTTATTAACGGACCACTGTTCATGATCAATACTTCTCCTCTGCTGAATTACGTTAAAAGTAACCACGACATTCAGGCGATCAATCAATGGCGCGCCGATGTTGAAAATCAGCTTCAGGAAGGCTTTGAAAATGGACAGTCCATCCGGGAAATTATTTTGGCCCGATCCAATTTAATTGATGAAGCCTTAGAGTTCCTGTGGAAACATGCCGAACTGGACCAGACCGATCTGGGTCTGTTTGCTGTGGGCGGTTATGGACGTCGGGAAATGTTGCCTTATTCCGATGTCGACATCATGATTTTATCGGAACATGACATTACTGCCGATCAGGAAACACTGATTTCCACTTTTATCTCCTCGCTTTGGGATGTGGGTAATTTCAAGCCCGGTATTAGCGTACGCACCATTTCACAATGTGTCGAACAGGCCACCAATGATTTAACCGTGGCGACAGCGCTGATTGAATCGCGTCTGATTATTGGCAACCCGCATTTAGCCAAATGGCCACGTCGTATTGTCTCTCAAACCTGGACAGATAAAACCTTTTTTGATGCCAAAATGGATGAGCAGGCCAAACGTTATGCTCAGCACAACAATACTGAAAGTAACCTGGAACCGGACATCAAGAATGCTCCCGGTGGTATTCGCGACATTAACCAGATTGGCTGGATTGCCAAACGTCATTTCCGGGTCAACCGTATTTATGATCTGGTGCATTTAGGCTTTATTTCAGATTTCGAGCTGGGTGTTTTAGAAGAAGCGGAAAGTTTCCTATGGGAAATTCGTCATCATCTGCACCGCCTGACCAAACGCGATGAAAACCGTTTATTGTTCGACTATCAACGTGATATTGCAGCCTTATTTGGCTATACGCGTGAAGAAGGAAAATCTCAGAATTATCCGATTGAACAGTTTATGAAGCGCTATTACCGTAGTGCGCAGCAAATTTCCACCTTAAATGAAATGCTCTTGGCCTACTTTAACGAGTCGGTCATCACCCCGCGTTTGCCGAATTACGAACGTAAAATTGAAGAAATTAACGAAAATTTCAAACTGGTCGATGGCAAGCTGGCGGTACAGCACCATAAAATTTTCTCGGAACGTCCGAGTGCTATTCTGGAAATTTTCTATTTACTGGCTAACCGGCCTGAAATTGAAGGCATCCGTGCCCGTACTTTACGTCTGCTCACTCTGGCAGCCAAACGTATTAATCAGGCTTATCGCGATAATCCCGAACATCAAGCCCTGTTTATGGCAATCATGCGTTCACCGCATCGCCTGTATGACACGCTGGTGGCGATGAAACGTTATGGCGTGCTGGGAAATTATATTCCGGCATTCGGGCAAATTATGGGGCTGATGCAATATGACCTGTTCCATATTTATACTGTCGATGCACATACCTTATTATTGCTGCGTAATTTAAACCGCTTTAAAGAACCTGAATTTGCCAAAGATTTTCCGGTCGTCAGCTCAGTGTTCCAGCGCCTTCGTCGTCGCGACATTGTATATCTGGCTGCATTATTCCATGACATTGCCAAAGGCCGTGGTGGTGACCATAGTGAACTGGGTGCAGAAGATGCAATTGCCTTCTGTCGTACTCATGGCTTTACCGAGCGTGAATGCAATCTGGTGGCCTGGCTGATTCAAAATCATTTGCTGATGTCGATGACCGCACAGAAAAAAGATATTTCTGATCCAGATGTGGTTCAGGATTTTGCGCAAAAACTGGGTGATATGGAGCATCTGGATTATCTGTATGTGCTCACCGTGGCCGATATTAACGCTACCAATCCAAAATTGTGGAATACCTGGCGGGCTTCCCTGATGCGTCAGCTTTATACCCACGCACGTGATGTGATTCGTACCGGTCTTGGACATCCGGTGGATTATCAGATGCTGATTGAAGATACCAAATTTGCTGCCAGCGAATTGTTGGTGAATGATTTCTCCCTATACGATGTAGAAACCGTTTGGCAGGAACTCGGGGATGAATATTTCATTAAAGAGTCGGCCGATGAAATTGCCTGGCATACCCGTGCCATTTTGCTACATGGCAATAACCCTGAACCTTTAGTACTTATGCGTGCCCATCGTCAGTCAGCACAAGATGCGGTACAGATTTTCATTTACACGCAGGATCAACCCAATTTATTTGCCACCACCGTTGCCATTCTGGACCGGATGAATCTGGATGTTCAAGATGCTCGGATTATTACTGCATCAACAGCCTTTAGTCTGGATACTTACGTGGTGCTGGACCGTTTTGGCACCTTGCTCACCGACCCTGAACGTGAGCAAACGGTCATTGACGCTTTAGTCAAAGCGTTAAGTGAATCAGATAAATATCCGGGCTTGATGCAACGTCGTATTCCACGCCAGTTACGCCATTTCGATATTGAAAATACCGTCGACATCACCTTGAATGCCGCGTTACAGCAAAACATGGTGGAAATAGCAACACTTGACGNNCTATCACCCTGAATGCTGCTTTGCAGCAAAACATGGTGGAAATTGCAACGCTCGACCATCCGGGTTTACTTGCTAAAGTAGGCGGTTTATTTATGATGCAGGGTTTAGATATCCATTCTGCTAAAATTGCCACTTTGGGTGAGCGTGCAGAAGATATTTTCTTTGTCACTAAAAAAGATGGCACTCCGATGTCTGATTCAGAAGCTGAAACTTTTGCTGCCCAATTGAAGTCAGCTCTGGATGAAGCCTCAAGTCTAGTCTCTGGTCACCATTAACTTAAATTTACGCGGTATCGATTTCATGAACTCAAGTTTGTCATTATTGCATCCTTATCCTTTTGAAAAGTTAAATAAGCTTTTTCAGGGTATTCAACCTGCAGATTTACCACTCATTCCATTATCGATTGGTGAACCAAAGCATCCGGCACCGGAGTTTGTGAAGCAGGCCATTATTGACAACTTCCAGCATTTATCGACTTACCCAAACAGCAAAGGTCTGCCTGAGCTACGTCAAAGCATTGCCAGCTGGTTAACCCGCCGCTTCAAGCTAAATAGTATTAGCGCTGAAGATCATGTTTTGCCTGTCTCCGGTACTCGCGAAGCGATCTTTTCTTTTGTCCAGGCTCTCGTCAACCGTGAAGATGCACCTTATGTAGTGATGCCAAACCCTTTCTATCAAATTTATGAAGGTGCAACCCTGCTTGCCGGAGCAAAACCGTACTTCATCAACTGTACCGAAGAAAACAATTATCTGGGGGATTTTGATGCAGTTCCTGCGGAAGTCTGGGAAAAAACAGCACTCTTATTTGTTTGTACACCGGGCAATCCAACAGGGGCTGTATTGTCAAAGGATNNAAGGAGCAATTTAAAAAACTGATTGCGCTTTCAGACCAATATGACTTTGTGATTGCTTCAGATGAATGCTATTCGGAACTGTGGTTTGATGAGGCACCGGTAGGTTTGCTTGAAGTGTGCGCTGAAATTGGCCGTGATGATTATAAAAACTGTGTGGTTTTCCACTCCCTTTCCAAGCGTTCAAACTTGCCGGGCATGCGTTCAGGTTTTGTTGCTGGCGATGCCACTTTACTGAAACCATATTTACAATACCGTACCTATCACGGTGCTGCCATGCCGGTTCAACATCAACTGGCATCAATCGCGGCGTGGGACGATGAAACACATGTGGAAGAAAACCGTAAACTGTACCGTGCCAAATTTGAATTATTTCAAAATGAATTGGGCCATTTGTTGCCATTAAAAAAACCGGATGCTGGTTTTTATTACTGGTTAAAAGTGGACAATGATGAAAGCTTTGCCAAAATGCTGATGGAAAAAGCTCATATTAAAGTCCTGCCAGGTCGTTATCTGTCTCGTGATACCGAACAGGGCAATCCGGGTGAAAATCATGTGCGTATGGCATTGGTAGCAGATATTGCACAATGTGAACAAGCTATTCAGCGTCTTAAAGCTATTCTTTAAGCTTTGAAATAACAACTGAATCAAAAATAATCCACTGTTTTTACAGTGAATTATTTAATTGTATTCTATGAATTAAACAACCTGACCTATTTCAATCCAGTGAAATAAATTTCCCGGCATAAAAAACGACGAAGGGCGATCCCTGAATCGCCCTAGGTATGCTTTTTTTATAAAAATTACTGGGCTAAAGCCGCTTCAATATCAGCTTCCAGATCTTCTGGTTTCGTGGTTGGCGCATAGCGGTTAATCACTTGACCTTTTTTGTTAATTAAAAATTTAGTGAAATTCCATTTAATGCCATTCCCCAACACCCCTTTACTATTATTGGTTAAATAGCGAAAGATGATGTGCGCCTCAGGTCCCTTGACATCCACTTTGGCAAACATGGGAAAATTCACGCCATAATTTTTCTGGCAGAATGCACCAATCTGTTCATTGGAACCCGGATCTTGTCCGCCAAACTGGTTACAGGGGAAACCCAAGACTTCCAGACCTTGATCTTTGTACTTTTCATACAACTTTTCAAGACCTGCAAACTGGGGTGTAAAACCGCATTTACTGGCAGTATTTACAATTAATAAAACCTTACCTTCATAGTCGGTAAATGATTTATTTTTTCCATCTAACAACTCAGCCTCAAACTGATAAATGTTGGTCATGGATATGTTTCCTCGTCATTTTTTTCTTGTGTTCTTAATTCTAAAGAAGCTGAATTTACGCAATAGCGCAATCCTGTAGGTTGTGGACCATCTTCAAAAACATGGCCTAAATGTGCGCCACAATGATGGCAAACAATTTCGGTTCTGACCATACCGTGTGTCGAATCCTGATGTTCTTCAATCACCGAACTGCTTACAGGGCGATAGAAACTTGGCCAGCCACTGCCACTGTCATATTTAGTTTCAGAAGAGAATAATTCTGTTCCGCAGCAGCGGCAAAGATAAATCCCTGCCTGCTTGGTATTCCAGTACTTACCGGTAAATGCTGGCTCTGTCCCCTTTTGTCGCGTAATGCGAAATTCGTCTGGTGATAACTCTCTTTGCCATTCTCGGTCTGTTTTATTGAGTTTTCCCATCACTAACTCCTTTAAATCTTTGACATTCAATGTCATGCTTCAGTACTTCATATTTACGCTAGAGCCAAAAAAATATCTAGCTAAATTTCAATATAGATTGTGATATTTCAGTAATCTATTTTTCACACACTCACATAGTTGGATGGAAATATGTCCGTTTTAGGTAACACTACGCCACGCGAAATTAAGAAATCGTCTAAGCTCGAGCATGTATGCTACGACATTCGCGGACCTGTGTTACGAGCGGCCAACGAGATGGAAGAGGCCGGGCATAAGATTATCAAGCTGAATATAGGTAACCCCGCCCCATTTGGTTTCGAAGCGCCGCAAGAAATTATTAATGATGTCGCTTTAAACCTGCCCAATGCGGTAGGTTATACCGATTCAAAAGGGATTTTCCCTGCGCGTAAAGCCATTTGCCAGTATTACCAGCAAAAAGGCATCCTGGACATGCACGTGAATGACGTGTATATCGGTAATGGTGTGTCTGAACTGATCGTGATGGCCATGCAAGGCTTACTGGATGATGGCGATGAAATGCTGGTTCCAATGCCAGACTATCCATTATGGACCGCTGCGGTAAACCTCTCTGGCGGTACCGCCNNGCTATGGATTACATTGAAGGCTTAGACATGCTCGCTTCTATGCGTCTATGTGCCAATCATCAGGCGCAATATGCCATTCAAACGGCTTTAGGCGGTTACCAGTCCATCAATGACCTGATTCGTCCGGGTGGTCGTTTATATGAGCAACGCAACATTGCCTGGGAAATGTTAAATGACATTCCGGGCGTATCTTGTGTTAAACCTGAAGGTGCCATGTATTGTTTCCCTAAATTGGATCCGCAAGTTTATCCAATTCAGGATGACGAAAAATTCATGCTCGACTTCTTGCGTGCTGAAAAAGTATTACTGGTTCAAGGCACCGGTTTTAACTGGCCAACTCCAGATCATTTCCGTGTGGTGTTCTTGCCTGCCGAAAATGAACTGCGTGAAGCGATTACCCGTTTAGGCCGTTTCCTGGCAAAAATGCGTTAATCTAAAATGCTAAAAAACCGCGCTATATGGCGCGGTTTTTTATGACTGCAATTCGTTGTTAGTCTTTAAGCGGATTGCCATACTGTTTTAAATATTCAATACCCAATTGCCGTGAACCCTGATCATTAATGTGATTGGTGTCTTTGTCGCGATATAAAGGTACATTATTAATCATAATTTTACATTCCTGCTGATTGCACATCGCCTTGGTTGGGTCAATGATTTTCAAGTCAGGGTATTTCAGTTTTGCTTCAGCAACAATTCGGTTGAATTGTATGAGCTGTGCCTCATAATTCTTTCTAGAGACAGTACATTGGGCTTGAGTATGTAGAATTTCATTACGAAGATTACAATCTGCCGGTACCCCGTCTCGATCCAGGCGAGGTACATCATTCAGCAAAAAGTACTGATCACTCGATTGATAAGCTATTTGCAGAGCCTTCATAAAACCACTTTTGAATATTGCTGCATTGGAATGATGAACACCATCTTCAAGTTTCACTTCATTACTAAAATACGGCACATAGGAGCCCGCTAAAATAATCGTTAGATAATGTGTTTTAGCAAGATGATCTGTAATGGCCTTATTTCTGAATGCAAACTTGTCGAGTGTGTTCCATCCTTTGAAATTGGCCTCTGAACGCTGCACCCCGGGTAAATAGAAGGTTGAACTTTGCGTGACGTCATAACCGCGCAAATTCGCATCCTTAGCCCACTCATCCAGCATCGCGGTATAACCGTTTGCATGAGAATCGCCAATCAATAAAAAGTCGATGCTGGCTTTCGGCTGGCCCAGCACACACTCATTCGGATCGGGTAAAGCTTTGGGGTCCTCAGTATCCATACATTTATACCGGATGACATGCGCAAATGAATTGAGTGCCTCTTGCTTACTGTAAATAGACTGCGGAAACCTGTCTGGAAAACCCTGATTCATATTAACGGTCTTGGCAATGGTAATCAAACTCATGGCGGGCAGCAGAAAACCGATGAGAATCACCTTGTAATTCGCTGCCATCACAAAACGTTTGCTTGGTTTTTCAATCAGTTGATAGGTTAAAAATGCCAATATAATCGACAATAATACAATCACTACCTGATTCCCTGCATTCAATGGCCGCATATAAATGCCGAATAACACGATAATCGGCCAGTGCCATAAATATAAAGGATAAGAAATTTTTCCAATCCAGCTACTGAAACGATTGCTCAGCAATAGATTACTTGATGGGGTACCTTGTCCAAGATAAATAATCAGCGCGGTGGCTAAACATGGAATAAGCGCCATTACGCCTGGAAATGGAGTGTGCTTATCAAAGTAAATGGCTGCCGTAAATAATGTGATTAAAGCAATCCAAACCAGACTTTGCCGGACTTTTTTGGGCAGCTTGAGCTGTGGCAAAAAGCCAATCAGTGCCCCAATGAGCAGCTCAAAGGCACATACCGGCATACTGTAATAAGCCTTTTCGGCATTTTGATTCAATTTGTACTGGGCATAAAATAATAAACTGACGATTAATGCTGTCACTATGGCTAAGGTCTGCTTACGTGAAACTTTCCCCACAAACAGCAATAACAATAAAGGCCAGAAAATATAGAACTGTTCCTCTACCCCCAGCGACCAGAGATGCAATAAAGGCACACCGTCAACACTCTGACTAAAGTAATCCCACCTCATTGCGCATATAGATATTCGCCATGAGCAGGGTGGCATACATGACACTATCGAAATATTGATTTAAATCACCCGGCAGCATGACCTGCCACGCAATGATACTGACGACACTGAGTACTGTAAAATAAGCAGGTGCCAGACGTACCACACGTTTCTTGTAAAACCGTGCGATAGAGAACCGTTTGGACTGGATCTCCTGGGTTAAAATAATCGTAATTAAATAACCTGAAATCACAAAAAAGACATCAACACCAATATATCCGCCGGAGAATAAAGATATCCCGATGTGGTTAAAAATCACCAATAAAACAGCAATGGCCCTTAAGCCATCAATATCAGCGCGATATGAGAGATTCATAATTTTAAAAAGTACGATAAAGTAGCGGCATTGTATGCCTTTATGCAAAAAATTCAATTTTCAAACTAAAGGGTTTATGTGACCCAATTTTATACAATTCGTCTTAAACATGACGTCATGACTCACATGTTGCCGTTTTTATAGTTTTTATTATTTACTCAGCTATTCAATCTGATTCACTCATGTTATTTATTGAACTCACCTCTTATATATATCGTGAGTACAAGGATGTCCTCAAAAAATATCAAACTCAGTGTTTTTCTGTGTTTAAGCATGTGTTTAGGGATTGGTATTTTACGCTTTTCATATACTGCCCTATTACCCAGCACTCGCGAAGCCTTCGGCTGGACTACAGGTTTCGCCAGTATTTTAGGTAGTGCTAATTTGCTGGGTTATTTAATCGGTGCATTTTGGGCTATGCGATTGCCTCAAACTAAAATCATGACGCGATATATTCAGATTGCAGCCATTACCGGTATGCTCAGTTTATTCTGTTGCGCCTTTTCAGACTTTGCCCAAGCCTGGTACATTTTTTGGCGTGTTGTTTCTGGTGTTAGCGGCGGTTTATTGATGATTCTGTCACCAAGCGTAGTGGCGCAGTGCTGTGATATTCAGGACCGTTTTAAAATCAATTTTGTTGGTTTTAGCGGTATTGGCATCGGGGTTTTATTGGCAACACTTTTCTTGCCTTATCTGGATCAGATTTCGGCTCAAACGGCATGGCTGATTTTATGCAGCTTTGCGCTGATTATTTGTATGTGCTTAAGTGTTCTACTGCAACAATTTAGTCATCATCTGTCTGCACAAACCGTTCAGAGTGTATCTAAGACCCCACTCAATGCACTCTTTTATAGCTTGATGATTGTGTATGCTTGCAGTGCCTTTGCCTATATTCCGCATTCATTATTCTGGATTGACTACCTGAGCCATGAACTGGGTCTTAATCTATTCTGGATCAACTTTAACTGGATTCTGTATGGCCTGGGCAGTGCTTTGGGAGCTTTTGCTGCCTATTCACTGGCAAGAAAATTTGGCAATTTTTTCGCCCTGAAAATTCTTTATAGTTTCTATATCGCGGCTATTTTTATTGCAACTTTAAACGCTAGCCCAGTGCTGACTTTTGCCTCGTCTTTTTTTACCGGCATGCTGAATCCGGCAGTCGTGTTTTTGACCTCTTATACGATTTTACAACTCTACGGGGTGGCTTATAAAAGGTTGTGGAGCATTGCGACACTGAGTTTTGCTTCAGTTCAGCTGATTGGCGGTTTAAGCTTTAGCACACTGCAACATCTTGGTGTGACCTATCATCAGCAGTTTTTATTGGCTTCTTTTATCTTGTTACTCGGAACGCTGCAACTGGCATGGTATGCTCGATCAAAGCATTACAAGCAAACCGAACAAACACCCTGAATCTTAAATATTTTTATGAGGATGGGGTCAAATAAGGATAAGGGTTTACTGATCCCTGTCCATTTAAATAGATTCCATAATGCAAGTGTGGCGGAGTATTTTTGGCATTGCCTGTATTGCCCACATAACCAATGACCTCACCGGCTTCTACCCAATCACCGGCTTGAATCTGGTCAGCATAATCATCTAGATGGGCATAATAATGTCGGCTTAAATCCGGTCCAGTAATCCAGACCACTTTCCCTCCTAAATTATTGGTTCCGACTTGAGCTACGATACCTTGGGTCGTGCTTAATACCGGCGTTCCACGCTTGGCAAAAATGTCAACCCCCTTATGCGTGCGCCCTTCACTTCGTGCTGCACCCCAAGTGTCCTGTATTTGTCGAGCTTTAATATTTTCCACCGGCATTGCAAGCTGTGCAGGCAAGTCCGTTTTTTGTAATTGCATATATAGAATAGGATAACGCATGCCTGCTGCTTCACCTGAAGCTGGCGGCTGACAGCCTGAAAGCAGTATCAATGCAAGCATTACCCCCAGACAGGAAGTCTTTTTCAGTATTTTTCGATGTGGATACATTAATTTCAAGCATTGAAGTGATCCATTTCATCTTAAATTTATAGTTATTTTGAATGAAAGACCATTTCTGTAAATATAACAAACCTGCGACATATGCTAATGCCAGTCAGTTAAGAAATTGACTGGATTTTCTTTTTTGAATTCATGACTGTATTTGATATGCGAGACAGTCATCCGCAACTGTTTGAGGCCTGAGGTGCATTGCACCGCAAGATTAAAAAATGATTGTTTCTGCGACAAATTTGCTCATTGATAGTGGCTGACGAGTTTTGCGGTGAGGAATATTACTCCGCAAGATGCCTTTGGTTGTACCAAGCAATGCTTCTCAAGAGGAAACCAAAGTAACAAATGATCTGCAAAAATTTGATTTAAAATGGTAGGACTCCGCCATGAATGACTAAAAAGTTAAAGAGTCTATTTTTAAACTCTTTAACTGATCGGCATTAGGATATATGCAGGTTTCTTCTTATACAGGTTTAGGTCTAATGACTTATTCCATGTTGTTAATGACCGCCTGACCAAATTCCGAACAACGCAACAAAGTCGCATCCGGCATTAAACGCTCAAAGTCATAAGTCACGGTTTTATTGGCAATCGCACCAGAAATACCTTTAATAATCAAGTCGGCGGCTTCAGTCCAACCCATGTCACGCAGCATCATTTCAGCAGAAAGGATGATTGAACCCGGGTTGACCTTGTCCTGACCGGCAT
>DKLL01000048.1:0-168 GCA_002455755.1 Acinetobacter sp. UBA6641 | reverse complement strand
GGATGATTGAACCCGGGTTGACTTTGTCCTGACCTGCATATTTAGGTGCAGTACCGTGAGTCGCCTCATACATCTGGATGGCTCCACCGATGTTTGCCCCTGGAGCAATCCCGATCCCGCCCACTTCTGCTGCAAGCGCGTCAGAAATGTAGTCACCGTTCAGGTTCA
>DKLL01000009.1:287-22334 GCA_002455755.1 Acinetobacter sp. UBA6641 | reverse complement strand
TTTTAGTTTTGCTGCAAACTCCTGCACGATAGAGCGAAAGTAATTAAGCCAGCACAGGAATAAGTTCTGAGTATTTTAGCGCGTGAATATTACCTTCCATTTCATTCTTAGTCTATTTATGTCAGATCATGTCAGTCGGCTGAAGTCAATTCAGAATTGGCACCGATTATATGGATGTATGATTCACTGGGCAGTGTGGATTTATGACGAGATTTTCCTGCACAACTTGCAGTACAGAGCAAGCGTATGGTGTATGCCTATGATCGGATTGGCTTCGGACAGTCATCAGTCAATAACCAGCCTTTGGCGCTGGATTTTGTCATCACTGGGGTGACTCATGGTTTTAAAGTTGTGTTTGATTATTTTGCTCTGAAATATTTTATTGTGCTCGGACATAGTGTGGGTGGGGGAATGTCGGCAGCCATTGCTGCTGAATATCCAGAGCATTGCAAGGCTTTGGTAACCATTGCTGTGCAATATGAAGTGGAAGAACGAACTTTAGCGAGGATCCGTGAAACCAAACAGACATTTCGGCAAGCAGGACAAATTGAGCGTCTCGGCAAATATCATCCTGATAAAGCGCACTGGATACATGGACTAAAACCTGGCTGGTGCCGGCATTTAAAAACTGGAGTGTGAGTCAGGTATTGCCTCAAATACAATGTCCAAGCTTGATCATTCAGGGTGAGTTGGATGAATAGGCAATAACACACAGCCGCAGCAAATTTTTAAAGGGTTGCAAGGCAGGCTGAATTGCAAATTTTAGAGGGCTTACATCATATGCCGCATAAATAACAACCCGATCAGGTGTTGACATTGATTAGTGAATTTTTAGCAGAGATTAGTTAAGAGAAACAGCCCATCAGCAGATGGGCTTTTGATTACAGGGAACGCGAGATCAGTTCTTTCATAATTTCATTGGTGCCGGCATAAATACGATTGGCACGGTTATCGATATAGGCACGTGCGATTGGATATTCCATCAGCTAGCCATAACCGCCATGTAGTTGCAGGCATTCATCCACGACTTTGGAAAACATTTCGGAAATTTTATATTTTGCTGCTGCCGCTGCATCAATACCCAGTTTTTCCTCTAGCTGGAGTTCCATACATCGGTCTAAGTAACTGCGGCAGAAATCGATTTCGGTTCGTAATTCAGCCAGTTTAAAGCGGGTATTTTGAAAAGTGCTGATCGGTTTGCCGAAAGCTTGACGCTGTTTGGTGTATTGTACGGTATGTGCGAATGCCGCTTCGGCTCCCGCCTGGCAAATGATCGCGACCAGCATACGTTCCCAGGCCAGTTCTTTCATCAGCATCATAAAGCCCATACCTTCCATACCCAGCAAATTTTCTTTCGGCACACGGACATTGTCAAAGAACAATTCGCAGGTATCCTGTCCTCTCATGCCAATTTTATTTAAAGGTTTACCTTTACTGAAACCAGCACGGTCAGCTTCAACGATGAGTAAAGATAGATTGGCGGAACCTTTATCGCCACTCCCTGTTTTGCAGACCACAATTGCCATGTCACACAGGTAGCCATTGGTGATGAAAATTTTGGAGCCATTGATGACATAATCATTACCATCCAGAACAGCAGTCGTGCGTACTGCTTGCAGATCAGATCCGGTGCCAGGTTCGGTCATGGCAATGGCTGTGACCACTTCACCTGTAGCCATTTTCGGTAGCCAGGTTGATTTTTGCTCTTCATTGCCAAAATTAAAGATGTAATTGGCTACAATATCTGAATGTAACGAAAAGCCGGTTGCTGAGTCCATGGCATAAGCCTGTTCTTCAATCAGGATCATGCTGTAAAGACGGTCTACCCCCGATCCTCCGTACTGTTCCGGCATGGTGGCACAGAGTAAGCCCATGGCACCGGCCTTGTTCCATAAATCCCGATCGACATGCTGTTGCTGTTCATATCTGGCAGTATTGGGCACCACTTCCTTTTCATAAAATTTGCGTACGGTTTCACGGAAGGCATCATGCTCGGCATTAAATAAACGACGGGGCAACATATTGGCTAAAGGTCGAATCGCAGCTGCTTGCATTGTTATTCTGTCCATCTACAAAGTTATAATGAGATCAAAATTAGAAGATTGCATCGCAAGCAACAATGAGATGAATGCTCAAATGTAGCAATAAAATGATGAATTTGGTCAATTCAAGGAAATGGCTCGAAATAGGAGAGAGGGATAGGGTAAACTAGCAAAAATTTTCACACAGTTGGGGAAGGCTATGAGCGAAGAAATCAGCTTGGAAGAACGCAAAGTCATTTACCGTGCCCGTCGCGGTTTAAAAGAAATCGATGTGTACTTTGATCCCTATGTTAAAAATCATTATTTACAGGCTGATGCAGCAGAGAAAGAAGTTTTTGCTGAACTGGTCGCGCAAGAAGACCCTGACCTGTTAGACTGGTTTATGGAAGTGTCTGAACCGCCACGCCCGGAAATGAGAGCCTTGATTGTTAAATTGAAACACTATGTCCATGGCTAATCGTTGTTTTCAGCTGAAACGCAGCCGTCTGGCAGTGGTATTTCAGCTGATTATTTTTACTTTACTGGTTGTACTGTTGCAGCAACTCTTGCCTGCATGGTTATGGTTGCTTTGCATTTTGTTAGGTATAGTCACCTATGCCTATGGTTTGAAAGTACCTCAACCGATTCGTTTTGAACATTTACATGTACGTGAATGGTCACTGTCACATTTAAAATCGCAACAGGTTAAACGCGTTTCAATTCGTCATCTGGTTGATCATCAGCTTTATATTGTGGTTTATTTCCAGCATTTTCAGGAAAAACCGTTATTGATCTGGGTTGATCAGCTCCCTTTACAACAATGGAAAGCACTCAAGAAACTGGCTAAATTAAGCTAATTGTTAGACAGTTGTATAAAATTAACTCTAATTAAAATATTAATAATCAAATATATAGTTTTAATTTGATCTTTTTTGTAAGACAGTTTGATATGAAAAATCACAAATATTTCAATTGTCGGACAATTTTTTCACTGAATTATTTAAACTAAATGTAAATTAAAACCACCAACAGCAAATGAGGAAATCATTATGATGATTCCAACTTGGATGTTTCTGGTAGTAGCAATTGTTTTGGCAATTGTTATAGGACGACTCGGAACAGTGCTGAAGGATCGATTTGCACACCATTAAAGCCGAAAGGCTTTGACCCCTTGATAAGTAGCATGTGCCGAACCGTCGCAATGCTACTTTTTTTTGCCCAAAATTTTTAACTTGATGGAATACAGTCAATTTTCCGTACGTCATTTCGTGGCAAAGTATCAAACCTAATTAGAGTGAATACTCTTTTATTCAGATTTCGCATCTGATATGTTTAGCTACTATGGACATAAACACAATTATAGAGGACAGGAAAATGTCGCAAGTCCAAAAAATATGCCAGGGTATGGCAGTTGTCATCGTCACAAGTTCTTTATTATCAGGTTGTTCTCAAGTGGTTAAATCAGGGGCAAATATTGCACTGGGTTTTAGTGAGAAACATATTGTACCGCCAATCTTGGCCATGGATGATGCGGATATGGCGTGTAATTCAGGCAATGCCTTAACGCCAGCCATTATGTCGACCAAAGATATGGGGGCAGATCCAACCCGTATTGCTGTACTTTTATATGCGTCATCGGGAATTTGTGCTGAAAATCAGGCATTAGAAGCAGAATTACATTATTTGCGCGCCTCTAAAGCAGGGCAGGTTTCAGAAGCACAGGATGCACGTATCCAGCAAAAACGCTGGGCTGCCATTGCTGCACAGCGTCAGTATGCAGGTTATCAGCTTTTAGAAAAACGTTGGGAAGCAAAATATAATAAGGCCTTGGGTGATGGCTGCCCGAAAATGAAAAGCGACCTCGATCAGACTGTATATTTAATGGGTATGATCAGTGGTTTACAGGCCATGACCAATGACATTAATTCAGGCGGTGCAGTCAATGTACCAAAAGATATTGCTGCAGTGGTAGAGCGCGGTATGGTGTGTCTGGATAATACTAAATTCTGGGGTGCACCAGAAGCGACACGTGCTGTTATCTGGACCTTGTTACCGGGTGCAGGGGATGGTAAGCCCGATCCTTATCAGACTTTAAAACAGTCGGTACAACTGGGTGAGCAAAAAGGTGTACGCTTGTCTCATGCCCTGTATGCGGTCGCAGCTCAAGCCAGCGGTGATGATACCAAGATTCGTGATGCCCTGAAAGCCTTTGCCGCAGCCCGTTCAGAAGAAAAACCGGTCAATCCGCAATTCAGACTGGTAGACAGTATGGCGCAAACTATGGTTCAGGGTATTTCAGACCGTTACTGGACTGAACATACGGGAATCCGTTCAAGTGATGATGGCATGCAGCGTTTCTGGGATGATCAGGATAATTCCGCAGAACTGGATGACTTATTTACTGAAAATGAGAGTGCTGCATCTTCTTAAGTTGAACTGGGTGAAAGAGAATACAAGAAAGATTGGCTAGAATGATGTTTTATTTTTAATCCATCATTTCTAGCTGAGGGCATGCCAATGAAAGACCAGTTTCTGATGCAAAAAATTATTTTTATTGCATTTGTAATGTCTTTTTCGGCATGCCTTCAAGTTTTTGCAGATTCATTTATCTATTGGCAAGTTGATTTATTCAAAGAATTCTGGCGTTTATGGACGGCTCATTGGGTGCATGTAGGCTGGATCCATTATCTACTGAATATGCTGGCATTTGCCTGCTTACCTTTTATTTTTCCCCGCGTCAAAATTTGGCATTTCATGGCTTTGCTGTTATTGCTTCCACCATTTATCAGCCTGTGTTTTTATTATTTCTTTCCCGATATAGAAGCCTATGCCGGCTTGTCCGGAGTTTTACATGGGGCTTATGTCGCCGTTGCCTGTGTGCATTTGCTGTACAGGAAAGAGCGTAATTTTGCTGCCTTGGTGCTGTGCCTGATTCTGGGGAAATTGCTTTGGGAAAATACAGTAGGCAGTGTCGGTACAGCGGAACTGATTGGTAGTCCAGTGCTGGTTGAAGCACATTTATTGGGGGTTATTGGGGGAATAGGCATCGCTTTGGTTTATGTTTTATGGGAATATTTTGTGGAATAGTGGCAAGATTGACATTTAAAACAGAAAAGAAAATACATATTGTCATTTTCATTGGTATCGAGTTAATGCAAATTTGTTCATAAGAATAAAGAGATTGAATAGAGAAAGGATATTGTCTATTCAGAAAAGGAAAGTTGGCATTGCTGAAGCGGTGGCAATGATCAAAATAAGAAATAGGAAGGCACATGCAAAATGATGAAAACAACAGATCAGGATTAGGTCTGTTACGTTATATATGGACAGAGTGGATCTCGACTTTTGTCATTCTATTACTACTTTTGCTCACACTCATCATTGGTACTGGTGAGATGATTCATGGTCAGCTATTACGTGTGGGTGAACGTTTATATGGCAATGAACAAATTGGCATGCAATATTCTTTCTTACGTGCAGAACCGACCAAGCCAAGCTGTGATCTACATCCGGATATTGATGCACAAGTACAAAAGCAAATGAAAGCCAATGCCAATGATGAGTTCGCCGATATTTTCGGGACCACATCGGAAGCAGATGTACGGGCTTCAGTCATGGCAGGGCAGCAACAGTGCCAGGAAAAGTATCAGTTCTATGACAAAGCCATTAAATATATGGATGAGCATCCAACGATAAGAACTTATCGTACTCTGGAAACCTCATTCTTTGGAATCTTTAAGTTTGGTACTGAAAACCGGGTTATCATTTTATTGCTGATGGTTGTGGTTGCTGCAATTACCGCTTCAGTGAAGTTTCATCATATTGGTTTACGTGCCCCGACCACCAAGCTGGACTATCGCGTTTATGCCCTGTTTATGGTATTGGGTAATGGTCTGCTCACGGCATCGGTACTCAGCCAATACCATTCCATTATCAATTCAGGTGTGGCTTCAACTTATGAAACCCTGACGGTTTACTGGTTGTGGATTTTCCTCTTTATTACCTTGACCCTGATCAGTCTGTTACAACTGTTTAAACCACCTGTAGCCAAACAGGAAGGTAAGGGCAATCTGGGGCTGGCTTTACTGAGTGTGCCTTTATATGCCTACATGGCATTGGTGACCGGGCTGGTTTTCACCTTTGTCATGGATTATCCAATGGGGCAAGGGATTTACCTCGGAATTCTGGTGGAATTCTCAGGTATTTTCTTAAACCTTGCCCTGTTTATCTGGGCCGGTATGCTATTGACCCAAACCCGGGTGATGGATTTATTCCTCGGTATTTTACGTCCCTGGAATTTGGCACCTGAAACCCTGACCTGGTTGATTTTGATTGCTGCTGCAATTCCAACCGCTTATACCGGTGCGTCTGGTATTTTCGTTGTTGCCGCAGGTGCGATCATTTATAAGGAAGTATGGAACTCGGGTTCTCGCCGTCAGTATGCCTTGGCTGTTTCAGCCATGTCAGGCTCGCTGGGGGTAGTGATTCGTCCATGCTTGCTGGTGATTCTGATTTCCATGCTCGACAGCCGCCATGTGACTTCAGATGAACTGTTTGATCACGGGATCTATGTATTTTGGCTCACAGCTTTGATTTTCCTGGGTATATCACTGTACCTTGCAGAGACACGTTTCCGGGTGAATTCGCCTAAAGTGGCAGTGCCGGGCATGTTGAAAGCCATTGTGCCGGTTATTCCTTATATCGTGATTACTGTTGTTGTCATTTTGATGTACACCGTGGGCCTGGATACCCAAATGGATGAATTCACTGCACCGGTGATTCTGCCCATTATTCTGATTGCTTATATTATGTTTGATAAATGGTGGGGTGATCGTTTTGTGACGCCACCAGACCGTCATGCTGCTTTAGCTTTGGAACATGAAAAACAGTCGACCTTTATGCGTGACCATACGCCGCATACGGGAGAAAAATCACGCGGCTTTGCTCATTCAATGTGGTTTGCCTCGGCAGAAACCGTTGGACATATTGGTGCACTGATTATCTTGATGGCTTTGTCTGCAAGTGTAGGTGGTCTGATTGAACGTAGTGAGGTAGTGGAATTGTTGCCTACGCATTTGGGCAATATCTATATTTCACTGGCCTTTATTGCATTATTGCTGGCAATAGTCGGTATGACGACAGATCCGTTTGGCGCGGTCATTCTGGTGGCTGCAACCATTGCTCCGGTGGCATATGAAAATGGCATTCATCCAATCCATTTCTGGATGATTGTGCTGGTCGCATTCGAGTTGGGCTATGTATCTCCGCCAGTGGCGCTGAATCATCTCCTGACCCGAATGTCGGTAGGTGATGATGAGGTTCGTGCGGCCGATGCAGAAGCGAAGGTTAAATACACCAAGTTCTATTATCGTTATGAACGCTGGTTATTACCTATTATGGTGCTGTTCCCATCCTTGCTGATTGTGACGTATGCACCGTATATTTTTAAAATGTTCGGTTGGTATCATTAATTCATCATAAAAAAAGCACCTTCGGGTGCTTTTTTTATGACAGGAAGAACTGGCTGAATGATTAGGCTGAACGTTTTTGAATAAGCGGACTACACAGGATAATCGCACTCAGAATAAGCCCGAAGCCCATTAAACTATAATGATCGGGTGTTTCCTGCCAGAATATAAAGCCCCAGATTCCGGCAAAAATAATGGCAATATAATTCACCGGGCCAATTTGTCCGGCTGGGGCAAGTTTATAGGCATTGGACATGAAAATTTGACTGATATTAGCCAGTAGTCCCGCGCTAATCAAGAAACCCAGTTCAGTCCAGCTATAAGGACGCCATAGCCAGAACATCGGAATCATGGAAATGAGGGTGCCGATAAAACAGAAATAAAACACGATTTTTTCTGGCGATTCGGTACGGGTAAGCGCACGAACCGTAACAAATGCCGTGGCAGCGAGGAAGCTGGCCCCCAGACCAATAACCGACATCTGGTTAAACATGCCGGCATCCGGCTTGGCCACAAGTATTACCCCGGCCAGACCAATGGCAGCTGCGATCAGCATGGATCGGATGATTCTTTCTTTCAGAAATAGCCAGGCAATCAGTGGAATAAAAATCGGGGAAGAATAGGTAAACACCATGGCATTGGACAGCTTTAAATGGGCAATCGCATAAAAGAAGCCATACATGGCGATCAGCCCGATCACGGCACGCCAGCTATGCATCCAGATTTTTTCTGACTTAAAAAAATCCATACCTTTAGTGAAAATCAGCGGTAGAAAAATAAACAGACCGACAAAATTGCGAAAAAATACAATGGTAGGATTGTCGACCATGTGCGAGGCATAGCCCATACAGACGCCCATCAGGGAAAACAGAAAAGCAGAGCAGGTGAGAAAGCTAAGTGACCTGATTAAATTAATATTGCTTTTCTAGATGGGCATTAAACAAATTCAGCTAAAATGTATGCTGATATTTTAGCTGAATTTTCACGCATTATAAGGGTTGTTTTTGAGCCAACTGAGCTTCAAGTAATTTAATCTGTTCTTCTTTTAAGGCAATCAGTTGATCTGCATCGGCATGTTGAGCTTTCAGCAAGGTTTCTTGCTCATTTAACTGGTTTTGAATATCGTCCAGTTTGGCCACTTCTTCTTTGGCTAAAGATTCATTTTCTGAAACTGGGTCTTGCAGCATTTTTTTATCTACAAGCTGAATAGTTTTCTGATCAGTTTCGGCAGCCGATTCTGCTGGTTTAACCTCGGCAGTAGGCGCCGGTTTTGCAGGTACCGTTAAACTGGCACCTTCATGTTCAGGCAGTGTTTCATTTGAAGTTGCAAAAAACCATTGATAGGCCAAAAAAAGCACAATGATTGCAACTAATCCCCCCGTGATGCCCAATAAAAGTTTTGGGCTATTTCTTTGATCTAATGTCATATTGAACCTGTTTTTATTTAGGCTGACGCGGTTTGAACTGAATGACACCAATCTCATCCGGGACTTCCGGCATCTGTGGTTCATCGACATGCGTTGGCCGATTTTCGTTATAGCCGCAGTCGACACATTCAATCCATTCATCGTCGCCAGAGGTTAGCATGACAATCCGATCTAGCGCTTCACATTTTGGACATTTAGCACCTGCAATGAAACGACGTTTGATAGTCATCATCCTAACCTTCCGAACAATCTTAGATCCTTATTTTAAGCGTTTTTAGAGGGCTTCGTCCAACCTTGATGACGTAATAACGCATCTATTTTTGGCTCGCGTCCGCGGAAATTGATAAACGCGTCAAGTGCTGTATCTTTTCCGCCAACTGCTAGAATAAACTGACGAAATTCTTTTCCGGTCTGAACATTAAAAATTCCTTCTTGTTCAAAGCGATCGAAAGCATCACTGGCCAAAACTTCGGCCCATTTATAAGAGTAATAACCCGCAGCATAGCCTCCGGCAAAAATATGGCTAAAGCTATGCTGGAAACGGTTATAACTTGCCGTTGGTGCGACCGCGTATTTTTGACGGATTTCATCTAAAGTGGCTTGTACCTGCTCGGCATTTAAAGCGGAACTGTGCTTGTGAATCGACAGGTCAAACAGGGCAAATTCGATTTGACGCAAGGTTTGCATACCGGACTGGAAGAAACGAGCATCCAGCAAGGATTTAAGCAAATCTTCCGGTAAATGCTGTTTGGTTTCGATGTGTTCGCTGAGCAGATCGAGGCTGTCAGTATCCCAGGTCCAGAATTCCATGAACTGGCTTGGTAGCTCGACCGCATCCCAATCTACGCCATGGGTTCCGGCTACGGCAATATGGTCGACTTCGGTCAGCATATGATGCAGGCCATGACCAAACTCGTGGAACAGGGTATTCACTTCATCGTGGGTGAGCAGGGCAGGCTGATCACCGACTGCAGGGGTAAAGTTGCAGACCATGTAGCAAATCGGTTTTTGCAGGCCTTGTCGGGTTTGCATACGCGAGCGGAAACCACTCATCCATGCGCCACCACGTTTGCCGCTACGTGCATAGAGATCGAAATAAAAACCGCCGACCACCTTGCCTTGATCTTCCAGTTCAAAATAGCGCGCATCGGGATGCCAAACGGGCGCTTCACGTTCCACAATGTTGATGCCATATAGACGGTTCACAATGCTGAACAGGCCTTGCAGAATTTTCGGTGCAGGGAAATACGGTTTCAGTGATTCCTGCGATAAATTGAACTGTTGCAGTTTCAGCTTTTCCGAATAGTAGCCGGTGTCCCAAGGCTGTAAATCCAGAATGCCGTCCTGAATGGCAATGGTTTTTAATTCGGCAATCTCTTTGCTTGCAGGTGTATGTGCATGTTCAGCCAGGTCGACCAGAAACTTGTCTACAGTTTCGACATCGGGTGCCATTTTGCTGGCCAGCGATAGCTCGGCATAGTTTTTAAAACCTAACAGTTGAGCCATTTCATGACGCAGGCTCAGGATTTCTTCCATCACTTGGGTATTGTCAAATTCAGGATGCTCAGACAGGTCGGAAGCACGTGTGGTATAGGCTTTATACAGCTCCTCACGTAAGCTACGGTCATCGGCATAAGTCATGATGGCCAGATAAGCCGGAATGTCCAATGTCGCTACAGGCTGATCAAGTTCATGTTGCTGGCCATATTGTTTGAGCAGGTCGATACTGCTTTGCGGCAAGCCTTTGAGTTGATCTTCGGTCAGGGGCTTGAAGTAGATTTGTGTGGCATCTAATACATGATTCGAAAAGTCAGAGGATAGCTGTGACAAGCGCGAAGAAATTTCCGCATAGCGTTTTTTCGCTTCACCTTCTAAAGCGACCCCTGACAGTTTGAAATCGCGCAGCGCCAGTTTAATGGCACTTTGATGGGCTGCTGGAAGGGTGTTAAATACGGATGAGTCATGCACATGCTGGTAGGTTTGATACAGCACCGTATGTTGACCCAGCTGGGTGTAGTATTCGCTTAATGCCGGAAGCAGGGATTGGTACAGTTCACGTGTTTCTGTGTTATTCATCACTGCATTGAGATGTGAAAGCACACCCCACGCTTCACTCATGTTGTTTTCCAGCGTATCTACCTGTTCCAGAATATTCAGCTGTGCCTCAGCGTTCTCTGGAACTGCGGTTAAGTCTTTTAAAAAACTTTGTCCTTGTTGAATGGCTTGTTCAATCTGTTGTTTTAAATCGGCCAGTTGAATCTGGTCAAATTGTGGAACGGGCAAGGTCGCCTTTTCTAAAGTCATTTCTATACGCCATATCATTTATAAACTTAATAATAGATGTAAGGCTTAGAGAAGGGTAAATCAAGGGCTATTATTTTTCAGTCGGTAAATACTTTCTGGATCGGAGTCAATAAAAAGCCCTGGACAAATAGTACTGCTGATCAGTTAACAGGTTTTCAATAGATTCTTTCACTTTTTGATTATTCACGATGGGGTGTTGGATTTTAAATTAGATATTCGGAGCTTGTTTGTTCCTTGCGTATCAAATAAGCCTGATGAATTCACAATAAAAATGCCAGTCAATTGCTTAACTGACTGGCATTAGTAGGGCTTTTATCGAAAAATTATTCTATCTTGGCTTTCGCATTCGACTTTTTCTTTTTCGGTTTGGATTTTTTCTTCACCTTGTCTTTGGCTTTGGCATCCGCCTTGGCTGAAGATTTTTTATCTGACTTTTTGGCCGGTGCAGCAGATTTGGTTTTAGGCTTTTTCTTGCGAACCGGCTGTTCGCCCTCTGCACTGACCACGGCTTGGGTTCTTGAACCAAAGACTTCCTCGGTGGTGGTCTTGGTCACACGTGGTGCCCGGCTACGAATCGCACGGCCGGCATGGGTCATTTGTTGCAACAGTTCAAAGTCAATCTTGCGATCTTCCAGATTTACCGCAGCCACTTTAATCTTGACTTCATCACCCAGACTAAAGGTTTGACCGCGTGCCTGACCAATTAAGCNNCTGGTCATAGACAAAATAGTCATCGCCCAGTTGGCTCACGTGAATCATGCCATCGACATATAAATCTTTTAAGGTCACGAATAAACCAAATTCAGCCACTGCACTGATGATCCCAACAAATTCCTCACCGAGATGCTGCTGCATATAGTGACATTTCAACCATGTCGTGACTGAACGGGAAGCCTCATCGGCACGGCGTTCAGTTTGCGAGAAATGTTCACCGGCATCATCCAGAGCTGCACCGGAAAGCAGAAATGGCTTTTGTTTTAAATGTGCCTTGATGGCACGGTGCAATAACAGGTCCGGATAACGGCGGATAGGCGAGGTAAAGTGCGTATAGGCTTCATACGCCAAACCAAAATGCCCGGCATTGTTTGCGCCGTAATAGGCCTGCATCATCGAGCGTAACAACACCGCGTGAATGCTTGGCGCATCAATACGGTCTTTGGTGGCTTCAATCACCGCCTGATAATCTTTTTGCGTTGGCTGTTCCGGGAAAGGCAGGCCGAGCAATTTCACATATTCACGCACTTTCTGGATACGTGAAAATTCAGGTGGCTCATGCACACGGTACAGCATTGGAATGTCATTTTCCAGGGCATATTCTGCGGCGGCCACATTGGCCAGCAACATACATTCTTCAATCAGTTTATGCGCTTCATTACGTGAGCGTGGCAGAATTTCATTAATGCCCCCTAACTCATCAAAGGTCATGTAGGTTTCGACCGTTTCGAACTCCATGGCGTGACGCTCTGCACGTAAACCTTTCAGGATCTGGTATAGCTGGAACAGGGTATTCAGCGATTTACGCACATCGCGATTTTCAGGAACGGCTTTGCTGTCCCCATCAAAGTACTGCGCCACCTGGGTATAGGTCAGGCGCGCTTTGGAATGCATTACAGAAGGGTAGAATTCAAAACCTGTCACGCGACCGGCACGGGACAGTTTTAAATCGCAGACCATACATAAACGGTCGACATGCGGATTCAGCGAGCATAAGCCATTAGATAAGGCTTCCGGCAACATTGGCAAGACAAAATGCGGGAAATAGACGGATGTGCCACGCTCTTTGGCTTCATCATCTAAAGGCCGATCATTGCGTACATAATGGCTCACGTCAGCAATGGCAACTACTACACGGTAACCGCCACCTGGACGTTTTTCGGCATACACGGCATCATCAAAGTCGCGGGCATCTTCACCATCAATGGTGACCAGGGCCAAATCACGTAAATCGACGCGACCTTGGTGATCCTGTGCAGAAGGTTCTTTAAAGCTTTCTGCTTCACGAATCACTTCTTCCGGGAACTCATACGGCAAGCCAAATTCCAGAATGGTCTGCGGAATAATGATTTCGGTATCGGCTTTGTCCGCCATCGATTGCACGATATGACCGGTCGCCAGTTCTTCACGGGTCGGATAGTCATCAATCGCCACGCGAACTGAGTCACCCACTTTGACCTGGGCATGTTCAATAAGTTCTTTTTCCAGGGTAATCGGCTGATGGGCATTTGGATTGGCCGGCTGAATAAAGTATTCGCCATCGTGAACCGCCACTTTACCAATAATCTGCTTGACCCGATGTTGCATGACTTCGGTAATAAAACCCCAAGGCTTGCCTTTGCGATCTACAGAAGTTTGACGGACCTTGACGCGGTCGCCATTAAAGACCAGACGCAGCTCGCGTTCAGGCAGTAAAAGGTCTTCATGGTTGGCAATTGAGGCACTGCCCAAACCTTTGGAATTGATATACACCGTAGCTTCATGCGTCGGCTGGCTGGCAGCAAGCTGGAACTTGTAGCCATCTTTCATTAACTGGCCATCCCGGACCATGGCAATCAGGCGATGACTGAGTGCATCAATACTTTTTTGATCTGCTATTTCAAAATGTTCCACTAAATCTGCATGTGATTGTGGTGCTTGTAATTTTTCAATCGTTTCAGAAATAAGAATACGGCTGGGAATAGGATTTTCATAGCGTTCAGCTTCAGCTTTAGCTTCAGGATCGACCCAATTTTTCATAATGTCTTTGGCTTCATGTCAGAAGATAGGATTAGCATAAGTCATGCTGTCACATACTGCACGTAAATGATTGCAATATTGTGTTTTTCAGTGTCAATTCTAACGCGAAGTAGCATATTTCACAGTAACAACTGCCGAATAACAGGGAAAACTACAGACTCAACTCGGAAATTGTTTAAAAAATAGATGATTGATTAAAAATATCAGAATTTTTTGAAATCTGACTTGAAGAAATGAAGTTTAATTTGTATTATGGCGGCTCGTTACGGTGAGGTGGCCGAGTGGCTGAAGGTACTCCCCTGCTAAGGGAGCGTGGGTCTTAAAGCCCACCGAGGGTTCGAATCCCTCTCTCACCGCCACGAATAACTTGAAATGCGCTCATAGCTCAGCTGGATAGAGCACTTGGCTACGAACTAAGGGGTCGGGAGTTCGAATCTCTCTGAGCGCACCAATCAAGTTAAACGTAAATGTAACGAATGCTGAAAAGCAACTCAAGTACGCGCTCATAGCTCAGCTGGATAGAGCACTTGGCTACGAACTAAGGGGTCGGGAGTTCGAATCTCTCTGAGCGCACCAACTTGAACACATCGACAGATGTAAAACTGGAAGAAACCGCACATGTTGCGGTTTTTTTGTGTCTGAAATTTGGTTGTAGCTTCCTGTTCGGGCAGCTTAAATATTTTAAAAATACGTTTCAATGCATTTGTCAGAAAGAAGTTCAAACATAGAAATCCTTTATAGTCGGGTTGAATGTATTCATTCAATAAAAAGCTTTTACGTCTGAGAAATTATCATGGTGAGGCTTTAAATATGGTGGCTGAGTTGCCTCTTATTTTGTCGAGCAGGACCCGGTGTTTGATACCATCATGCAAAAATGAATGTGGTCCACAGATATTCTTTTCGGAGAAAACACATTTCAGATGTGGGAAGTTTATTGGCCAAAACATGCTGAAGTTTGGGCGGGAATCAATGAGGTGACCAAGTAGGCGATGTCCAGTACCTTAAATTATTCGGGCTGGACAAATTCTGTTTTTTTGAAAAATGTGGATGAGGTGAAAAAACTCAAAGCTTCAGAGGGCGGGGATATCAAGGTTCATGGTAGTGCCAATTTGGCACAAATACTTTTTCAGCATGATCTGGTGGATGAACTGTGTTTGATGACTTTTCCGATCATTCTGGTGCAGGCAAATATTTGTTTGCTGAGGGTGCAACTCCTACGGCTTTTGCATTAACCGATAGCCTGGTCACCTCAAGTGGTGTGCTGTACACGTACTATAAGCGGGCTGGAGAAGTGAAAGCCGGTAGAGCAGATTAAGGGTCCATGATTCAATGATTGTTTAAAAAATAGATGAAAAATCCAATTTTGCCCAATAACTGTCCATTTGATAGGGTATTTGTTAAAAAGCACTTAACAGAATATTAAAAACGCGTATAATGCACCACATCAAGACGTCGCGCTCATAGCTCAGCTGGATNNTTGACAAACTGCAAATCACCACCGACCGCATCAAACTGATTTTCCAAGCTGTTGGGATAGTCAAAACGCAGCTTAAAATCGAAGGGAATATTGATCACCCCCAATCCGACTGAAATTTTGTAGTCTGCATCAAAGGTGTTGCGATCAATTTTTTTAATGTCAATATCTTTAATCTGACGTGGAAAAAGTTCCTGATAAGCAGGAGCATTCAACCAGCGCTGCATATGTTGCGGGTTTTTTGCAAAATATTGATAGCTGCTACTAAAACGCAAGCTTTCCAAACCGTGTTGATAGGGCACTTTATTGGATGGCAAGATAAAAGAAACCGGTTCCTGGGACAGTTGGCTCAGGGCGGCAATTTTTTGCACCTGGCTTGAGCTTAACGGGGGTTTAGGGAGTTCTCCAGCTTTTAAGGTTTGGTAACTCGGTGCTTTAAAGTGTTGTTGCAAGGCTTCTAATAAAAAAGCGTTGGTGCCTGAGGGAATGCCGAGTTTGGCTTCAGGTAGGGCATTCAAAATGCTGCTGAATAAAAAGCCTTTGGGATGGTTCAGGTCACCCCATTGGGTCACGGTAATTAAAGTCTTATTATTGCCTAAATCAAACCATTCAATTTTGCCTGCGCCATAAGGAATGGGTGCATCCAGCACAATGGTGGAAATACTGTTGGCCGCTAAATGATGCTGCATCACTACATTTTCTTTAAAGTTCAAGATCGGAATGGGAGTAGGGATAGACACCTGATATTTCATCTGGGTAATGTTGTCTTGTTGCTGCACCACCTTTGCAGACTTTAAGGTAGGAAATAGCCCGTTGTACCCGCTATAGTTACCTAGAAGCCGTGCTACATTTTGGCTGTTGGTCGGTACAACCACGGCACCGGTATAAAACTTGCCAATCATACTTTGCGGATGTTTAAAGGTCGGTAAGGTAATGGCCTGTGCGGGATGAGCGTAAATTAAAATACGGTTTGCAGTTAAGTCAGCTAAAGGTTGAGCTTTGCCCTGAAATACACTCAGGCTACTTGGGATCTGTTCTTTCCATGGAATAATTTTAGCCGAAACCTGTGAACCCATCAGGCAACAGAGTATTAGCAGACTCCATTTCTTGTTGTTTTGCATATCACATCCTGTTTATGCGTTTTTAAGTCAATGATGATGTTTTAATCAATTTTCAAAGCCTTGGGAAGCAAACTTATGTAATTTTGCTGGTAATGGGGGCGAGTAAAAACAATAAGGAAAAGGTCGAATCTGGTGTAATATCTAGCACAATTGTTCGAATAATTTGATGATGCATTATGTCAGAGACCAAGCCTGCTGTATCGGTACGCTATTTCTTAAGTATGGAAGAATCACAAGACGGTTTTGCACTTGCGACTTTTGGTAAAAAGCAGATAACCCGTTTTATTACGCCATTGGTGAGTATCGGCATTATTATCTGGGGATTTTATCTCGGTTTTAATGGCGTGGGTCGCTATTATGTGGCGCTCGGTGCTTTCTTCTTGATTCTGCAATTGATTATGCGTTACTGGTTTTTACCGATGATGTTCAAACGCCAGTTTGTGAAATACCAGTTTGGTAAAAGTGAACAGGGTATCGAACTATTTCAGGATTATGCAGAAATTTATGCCAATGGCCGGAAGCAAATCTTCAATTATAGCGAAGTGCAAAATTTTGCTGTCGGTAAGTTGACCTATATGATTGAATTGAAGAATCGTACCGTGGTGATTGTACCGAAACGCGCCTTTGAGCAAGCGGCTGATCAAACCGTATTTGAAAATACATTTAAAAAGTAAGTTTGAAACAACCTGAAGTGCAATGAAAAAAGGAAGATCATGAATACACGTCCATCTAAAATTGTCTGTGTCGGTCGTAGCTATGCAGACCATGCCAAAGAATTAGGCAATGCCATTCCTGATCGTCCGGTTTTGTTCATCAAGCCGCCAAGCAGTCTAGTCAGTTTAGAACAGGGCATTTCATGGAACCCGGCGTGGGGTAACTGCCATTATGAATGTGAACTCAGTCTGCGGATTGACCGTACTTTAAAGGCTGAAACCGATCCGGCCAAAGCCTTGCAAGCAGTCGGCGCAGTGACTTTAGGTCTGGACTTGACCTTGCGTGATTTACAAGATGACTTGAAAAAGAAAGGTCAGCCTTGGGAGCGTGCCAAAGCCTTTGACGGTTCATGTGTTCTTGCAGACTGGGTGGATACTGCTGAAGTCAAAGACTGGAAAGAGGTGCATTACTCTTTTCATGTGAATGATGAGCTACGTCAAACAGGCGATACCTCGTTGCTGATTTTTGATATTGCGACTTTGCTTGCCGACATCAGCCAGGTTTTTACTTTAGAACCGGGTGACGTGGTGATGACGGGTACACCTGCGGGTGTGGCTGCATTGCAAGCAGGTGATCAGTTGAAAATGACCTTGCAAGGTCAAACTCAGGAGTTTGTCTGGACCACTTTTGTGAAATAAGTTTTACAATTTCTGATAAGGCTGCGTGATGCAGCCTTTTTTATGACCTATTATGCTTGATGCTCAGAATCAGCAGGAGGTTCATTTGGCTGTAAAGGACCCGTGTTTTTCCACGCATCATCACTGTCTGCCATTCGTCGAGAATCTGCATCACCGGGCACATTTTGCCTTGGTATACCACTGTCGAGCCATTTCTGCATCACCAGGGTTATACTGATAATCATGCCATTTTCATGGCAGCATCTGCATTTTGACCTTTTCCGCGGCATAGGTTAAATATTCCGTTGCCTTTTCATTAGTGGAGAGTTCCATCTCACTAAAATAATGCTGATTATCAAGAACTTTAATGGCTAACACATTATTTTACCTTGCCGTTTTTTCATCCCAGATTCGAGCTTGGCGTGGGGCTTTGATTAAGCCTTTACCGGTGTCATACATCCAGTATGGTGCATTGGGGCCATTGGTCTGTTTGGCAGACTCTAAAATTGAATGAGCAAGAAAGATATTACCTTCATTTTGCATATCATGAATAACTTTGGCAGCAGCTTGATTGCCATGGCAGGCTTGTTCCACAATTCAGGAAAAGACCAGATTATTCGCCTGTTGGGCAGCTGTGCTATTCATTGGACCGCAATTGCGATCAGCAGCATGATTTCCATGTATTGCTCATATTGTTTTTTAGCCTGAAGCTTTGGTTCTGGCTATTACGAAAGTACTTAGCCAATAGTGTGGGCGTATTTTCCTTTCTGGTCCCTATTTTTGGGATGATTTCTGCGGTGATTTTTCTGCATGAGCAGATTGAGCTGAATTTTATGCTGGGAACCGGTCTGGTTTTAATCGGAGTGGTGACAGTCAGTTTGCCTGGCTGGATCAGCAAGTTCTTTTCAATCCCTAAATCTGTATCGTTATTAAAAAAGCCTTCTTGTTAGAAGGCTTTTTTAATACTGGGGGATCAGTCAGCTTTATTTTTTTTCGAAAATAGTCGACAAGGGAATAGACAGTTTTGCCGCCAGATAGTCATCGGATTCGACCAGGGCAGGACCAAGTCTTTGCATCCATTCATCATCAGCACGAATATTGGCAACGTCATTGCGTCGCGGAAGTGGATAGGGGAGCTGGGTATAAAAATTCCAGAAGTCGACCTGAGACAGATTGCGGGCGAGTACATATTCATTGTCATCAGTACGTTTCACCAGATTCTGTTTTTCCAGCATCAGCACATACGTTGGCCAGCGTCCAATTTCGTCACGCCCCAAGACCACCAGTGCTTCTTCATCCGAGACACTTTCGCCTCGTTGCTGTTTGTTATAAAACAGCTCCAGCAAGTCTAAAAACATGATAATAGGATGGCGTTTCGGTTCTTTGCCCGAATTAAATGCAGTCAGTGCATAACTGATTTCCACTCCTAACAGCACAATATTCCAGGATAAAAAAATCCATAACAGGAAAATGGGAACTGCCGCAAAGGCGCCATAGACAATTTCATAACTGGTGAAATTGGACATGATAAAGCCAAATAAGTTCTTCAGTAATTCAAAGACTACGGCACTAAATGTCCCGGCAATCAACGCTGCCTTGATGGGAACACTGCGGTTGGGAATGGTCCAGTTCAGAATGAAAAAGCCCAAAATGGTGAGCGCAAAGGAAATGCCCCAAAAAATAAATTCACCATCGACTTCATAACCGGCAAAGTTATTGCTGAGTATATTTAATGAAGCTACAGTCGAGGAGATCACAAAGGCACTGCCTAATAGAATCGGCCCAAGTGAAATAATGGTCCAATAACGCATAAAGCCAATAATGCCACCACGGGTTTCCTGTACTCGCCAAATCCGGTTAAATACAGTTTCAATGCTGGTCAGCATCATTACGGTGGTGATAAACAGAAATAGAATACCAATTACAGTCAGATTGCTGGATTTGTCGGTAAAAGCATTTAATGCCTTATCAAAAGCAATCGTGGTTCTGGGTAAGAAATTGCTATAAATCAGATGTTGTAATTGTTGCCTTGCTGGCTCTAGTGCCTTAATTGAGGAGATGATCACCAAAAAAACGGTCAGCATCGGCACCACTGCAAATAGCGTGGTATAGGTTAAGGAACCTGCTTGTTCACGACAACGGTCTGATTCAAAACGTCTTATTACAAATAAAACAAACTGAAACCAAGTCTTGTCATAAAAGGGAAGTTTTTTTAAATACTTTTCTAACATAGCTATAAAGTCTCAATTTTTTTAATCATGTTTATGAATTTTCATGACCAAGCTTAACCAAAAAAAGGGAAAAATACCGTATAGTTTTCTTTTTTAGCTTCGTTTATAAAAATTATGCAGCCTTATGTCCTTGTTTTATATTACAGCAAATATGGTTCAACCAAAGAAATGGCGCATTTGATTGCCAATGGTATTGAGTCTACTGGTGTGGCAGTAAAAATTCGTACGGTACCCAATCTCTCGACTGTGGTGAAACAAGCATNNAAAGCAGAAGCGAGCATTCCGGATGAAGGGGATATTTATTGTACCCTGGATGATTTGGCGCAGTGTTCAGGTCTGGCTTTAGGTTCGCCAACCCGTTTTGGCAATATGGCCAGTGAGATGAAGTATTTTTGGGATCAGACCACCAGTCTTTGGCTGAATGGTGCCTTACATCAAAAACCGGCCTGTGTCTTTACCTCTTCAGGTTCGATGCACGGCGGGCAGGAAAGCACCTTGCTGACTATGCTGCCACCCTTGTTCCATCATGGCATGCTGATCATGGGCTTGCCGAATGCCAACCCGGCATTATCCAATACCAAGTCAGGCGGTACGCCTTATGGTGCCAGCCATGTTAGCGGTCCACGCCATGATTTGGGTCTCAGCCAAGATGAAAAAGTGTTGTGTGAAGAGCAGGGCAAACGCCTGGGTGATGTGGTTAAGAAATTACAGGCAAACTGATTTTTGATTGAGAAATTAAGTTCAAGTCATAATATTCTTAAAAAATACGGTTATAAAAAAGACCATTCCAAACATGAATGGTCTTTTTTATTGCAATTGAACGTTTAAGCGTTTAGCTGCTTATTCAGGTTGTTTAAAGCGATGATTGCATTTCAAGCATTTGTAATCCAGAAATACATTTTTATCGATAATNNCCCACGGTTCCGCCGAAAATGACGCCTAAGGGACCGGCGACTGCGCCAATCGCAGCTCCTGTTGATGCGCCTGTTGCGGCACCACCTACTGTTCCTGCGGTGGCTCCGGCCGAGGTCATTAAAATTCCACTAATGGTTTTCAGGTTTTTTTCGTGATCGCGTTTTTCTACTTCGGAGGATCCGCATTTAGGACATTGCATAGAATTTTCCATCAAATATTTACCTTTTATTTATCTTGAAACAAGGTTGATCTATTTATCAAGACAAGCAGTCATAACAATGCATAACGACAGTATGTATCTTTCGCTGTATGAAGTCAGGGACATTTCATGCCAAGTTGATTCTAGCTGAAGCCGGTTCATAGAAGTTTATCTAAGTTGTAAATACATCAATGCTTTATGGAATGAGAAAGGTCAGGGTTTCTTTTCAGGAAATCATCCCTCATAAAAGCACGAAATGACTTGGTTTTGAATGATTTATCATTTAAGCCATGGATATGGGCTTGGTTATTTCCTTGGACCGCAGGGTGCCAGATATAGAAGGTATCAAAGCTTTCCAGGTTTGAAGCAGAGCTGTAGTCTAAATTCCTTTGCTCTATTATTTCGTCAAAATTCGCTGTTATATCAAAATTTGTTTATAAGAAAGCCTGAACTGTGATTGGTTTATTGTATTTTTAATTAAGTATGATTTAAATCACATTGGTAAAGAAGTCTAAACAAAACCAAAATTTACCATTTTATAAAATAACCTCGAGCCATTATTCGGTTCTGTCTTAGCGAAATTATTAATTATTTATAATATAAAAAATATATTACTTTAATCCAGTTTTTTATGTGAATTTTATATTCAAAAAAATTCATATAATGATTTATTACAATTCAAAAATAAATAATAAATTAAAAATTTATTATATAAAACAATTAAATAAGTTTTTAATAAAAATAAAAAATATGTGAAAGCGAATAATTTTTACTTTTTATTTTTTTATGTGATTTAATATCTTTAATATAAATTAAAGCTTAT
>DKLL01000009.1:0-196 GCA_002455755.1 Acinetobacter sp. UBA6641 | reverse complement strand
TTTAATATAAATTAAAGCTTATTTAGGTTGAAAATAAATACACATTCTGGGTCAGAGGGTATTAAAGATTATGAGAATATTAATGATCAATATGGGTTTATTTTGTTTATGTTTTCTAAATAATGCTCACGCTACCTCGGATGAGTGGAGCCAGCGCTGGAAATCGTCAAGTAACCGTTCCCATGAGAATCTGGTT
>DKLL01000049.1 GCA_002455755.1 Acinetobacter sp. UBA6641 | reverse complement strand
GCACTTGCCGGTGGTTTTGCGGACTCGAAACCGTTCCAGATTTTAGCCCCGCGTATGGCCACGCATACCTTTGAGCCAGTACAATGGAAAGTGCAAACCCTGTCCAAAGACCTCAATAATGCCGTGCAACTGGCTGAACAGGTTAATTTAAATATTCCTGTTGCAAAACAGGCACTATCACAATTGAAAACTCATCAAAATAAAGGCTATGCTGAAGCTGATCTTGCCACTGTGATTCAACAGGTTGAATCTTAAGCATCTCATTTTCTAACGCGCAAGGAGTAAGGCATGATTAAGCTGGCGGTAAATTTATCCATGATTTTTACTGAAGTGCCTTTAATTGAGCGTTTTGCTCTGGCACATGCCCACGGATTTCAGCATGTGGAAATTCAGTTTCCCTATGAGCTCAGCATTGAACAGCTTCAAACCCAACTGACCCTGCATGATCTGAGCTTGTGCCTGATCAATGTACCCGCAGGTGATTTAATGCAAGGCGGCAATGGTCTGGCCGGCATACCGGGTCAGGAAATTGCATTTCATCGCGCCCTGGAACAGGCGATTCAATATGCCAGCGCACTGAATGTGCCCAGTGTCAACATTTTGGCTGGCAAGCAGCCGCTGGATGCAGATTTATTGCCTTGCCTAAATACACTGGCAAAAAATTTAAAACTGGCATGTTCCATGTTTGCTGCACACCATATTCAACCGGTGTTTGAAATGATTAATGGCACCGATATGCCACGCTTTCTGGTGCAAAATATTGCCCAGGCCCAGGAGATGCTGGAGGCTGTACGACACCCTGCGCTAAAGATGCAATATGACTGTTATCACATGGCAATGATGGGTGAAGATGTCCTGCAAGCGCTTAAAGAAAATATTCAAGATATTGGACACATCCAGTTTGCNNCATTCTTTTGCCTGGAAAGATAAATATTTTGTAAAACATCCACAAAGTTAAATTATGAACAGATTTGAAATTCGGCACCAAAACCGCTATATTACAGGATGAGATATTGTCCGGAAATTAAACCTTTTATGAATTTAGAACCATCGCCCAGCGCTTCTAATTCTCTCGAACACGCAATGAATGCTCATGCTAAAGATGTACAAGCTTGCTTAAAAGTGGTACATGAAGCCCTCTTAGATGTAAAAGCAAAAGATATTCTAGAACTTGATGTCAGCACTATCAGCAACGTGGCAGATGCCATGGTGATTGCAAGCGGCACATCAACCCGTCACATTAAAGCCCTCGCTGACAATGTCGCTGAAGAAGCACGTAAAGCGGGTTTCCGCCCTCTTGGCGTTGAAGGCGAACGTGATGCTGAATGGATCCTCATCGATCTTGGTTTTGTCGTGGTTCACGTCATGCTTCCAACAGCGCGTAAATTTTACGACCTGGAAAGCTTATGGCGTGCTACACCGGAATCTGTAGCTTAAAAAATTTAAGATAAAAAAGCGACCTGAAGGTCGCTTTTTTTGTGCTGCTTTTTTCGGGGATACCTAAGCTGAGGTTAAGGCTGAATATCCATCCGGATCAAGATTGCTCCCGATTATAATAAATGATGTAAATTCACGGACGGATATTTACTCTTGATGTCCATTTTCACCCGTGCATAGACCTGATCGGCCTTGCTTGGGCCATAAAATTCACAATAGCATTCATAGGATGCGGTAATCACCCGAGCATAACTGGTTAAAGGTAAAGATTCCGCAAAAACAGCATCATTCAGATTCGCAGATTGCTCAATAGCAATGCCCAGGGCCTGGACATGATTTTTGACTTCCGCATTAAAATCATTCAGATCAGCTGTAGCTACGGTCTGCACCACTGCATTGAGCAAATCAAAAAAAGCATCGGCAAAATCGGCTGAAACCGGCACTTCAGTTTGCACTTTCGGCTTGCTATCCAGTAGTACCTGTTTTTCAACCGCCGACATCTCACATAACACCTGTTTCAACATTGCTTTGCGATGCAAGCGCAATTCATCGGTATTGCAAATGTCATTCATAAAACGGTTGAGTACAAATGAAGGCTTGTCGCCATACTCCTGTTCCCAGTAATTCAATACCCGTTCCAGTACAGTTCCTTGCAAATAATGACTCAAGCCGCGTTCAATTGCCTGTTTCTTTTGCATCACAGTGAGTAATTCATTCGGCATAGTTCAACTCCCCTNNCATCGGTTTCAAAAATCACATCACGCTGAAATTCAGGATAAGACAGCTCGGCATGTTCGGTATAATCCAAACCGCGTTGTTCATGTTGTGTGCTAACGCGTAAACCACCCAACATTTTCTCCAGCACTTTAAAGGTAATCAGTGCTGTTCCAAATCCCCAGGCAAATGCTGCCAGCACACCTAAAACCTGAATAGACACAATTTGTGAGTTAAACATATCGGCTTCATAAAACAGGCCTGCAGCGACTGTTCCCCACGCCCCGCAAAAACCGTGTACCGTCACTGCATCCACCACATCATCCAGTTTTAATTTTTCCATTAAGGCAGGTAAGGTACTTACCAGTAGCCCGGCTATGGCACCAGTAATGACGGCAAAAATTGGCGACATGGTGGCACAACCCGCCGTAATACCCACCAAACCACCCAAGGAAGCATTAATGGTGGTCTTCATCAGAATCGCCTTACCACGAATTAAGGCATACAGCATATAAACCACTGCACCGGCACAGGCTGCCAGATGGGTATTTAAGGCAATACGGCCAATACTGACATTGGCATTTACCGTCGATGCCGCATTAAAACCGAACCAGGCAAACCAGAGGATAAAACCGCCCAGAGCTACCAAGGGCAAGTTATGTCCGGCTAAAAAATGGCTTTGCCCATTACGGCCAAAGCGTCCCAAGCGCGGCCCCAAAACAATGATTCCGGCCAATGCCACCCAACCACCGATGGAATGCACCACAGTTGAACCGGCAAAGTCGATAAAACCTAGTGCTTTTAGCCAGCCTGAACCTTCAAAGATACTGCCCCATGCCCAACTGCCAAAGACAGGATAAATCAGGCCACTCACCACGGCAGCACTGACAATATAGGCGACAAAGTGAATGCGCTCTGCCATGGCACCACTGGCAATTGTGGTTGCTGTAGCGGCAAACATCATTTGAAAGAACAGCAGGTTCCAATGCCAGCCATCCATTTGACTGGGTGCGAAATGACTGGTGCCAATCCAGCCTGAAGCGTTCACGCCGAACATCAGCCCAAAGCCCACCAGCCAGAAGACCAATCCTCCAAGACAAGCATCCATATAGTTTTTCATTAACACGTTAACGGTATTCTTGCTGCGTACAGAACCACTTTCCACCATTGCAAAACCGGCCTGCATCAAGAACACCAGAATCCCGCCGATGACCACCCAAACACTGTCGAGCGATAAACGTATTTCCTGAATATTGGCTGTGTTTGCCGCAGTTTCACTTGCAAATGCAGGTAGTGAACATATGCAGAACAGCACCACTAGATACTTTATTATTTTCATGAACAGTCCCCCTAAAACTGAATCACAAAAATGCAAAAGAAATGCCAGATTATCGAGATTTCTCTTTTTATTTAAAAAGGCCGGCTAATGCCTGTCTTAACACAACTTAAGTTCTAAAAATATTCCTCATCAGCAATACCTATTTAGAAATAAACAGTTAATTGCCATTTTATAAAGCATTTCTGCAATATCGCTTGATCAGACAGCACCAAATAAAACAAGAAACCATAGCCTTATAAAAATGTGCCTTGCTCTATTCTTCAATTTAATTGTTGAAAAGTCATATATTCTGGAATTAAAAAAACCACCCAAAGGTGGTTTTAATCTTTCTTAATCCCTCTTTATGAAAGAGGGACTTTTGAAGCATGGATTTAGTGACCGCCACCGTTAATGGCTTTAGTCATGTCTTCTACAACTTTTTTGGCATCACCGAAAATCATCATGGTTTTTTCATTATAGAACAAGTCATTGTCCAGACCGGCATAACCGGTTGCCATAGAACGCTTGATCACCATAATAGTACGTGCTTTATGCGCTTCCAGAATCGGCATGCCGTAAATTGGTGAAGTCGGATCATCTTTTGCCGCAGGGTTGACTACGTCGTTTGCACCGATGACTAACACTACGTCAGTTGCCGGGAAGTCAGAGTTGATTTCATCCATTTCCAGAATGTCTTCATAAGCCACATCTGCTTCAGCAAGCAATACGTTCATGTGACCTGGCATACGTCCTGCAACCGGGTGAATCGCGAAACGAACTTTTACACCTTGTTCTTTCAGGATTTCACACAGTTCTTTCACTGCATTCTGCGCACGGCCTTGAGCCATACCATAACCTGGAACAATCACCACGCTGTCTGCATTTGACATCAGGAAGCCTGCATCATCTGCTGAACCTGAACGGTGGTTACGCTGAACCTGTTCGCCCTTGTCACCAGAAGCCACTGCTGCGCCACCCATTGCGCCACCAAACAATACGTTGATGATAGAACGGTTCATGGCTTTACACATGATGTAAGACAGAATTGCACCTGAAGAACCGACCAGTGAACCTGCAACAATCAACATATTGTTTTCTAAAGTGAAACCAATACCTGCTGCTGCCCAGCCAGAGAATGAGTTCAACAGTGACACCACAACTGGCATATCACCGCCACCGACCGGTGCAATCCATACCCAGCCAAATGCAAGTGCAAGTGCAGTCATGGCCCAGAACGATGTCATGTCGCCGGTTAAAAAGAAGTTGATACCACAACCCAGCATTGCCAGGAAAATAATCGCCTGTACCGGCTTAACCCAGCCACCTGAAATGGTTTTTGCCCATTTCTTGGCCGCCAGTTTACCGTAAGCAAATACAGATGCTGTAAAAGTGATTGCACCCACGAAACAACCCACGAACAATTCAAATAAATGAACGCTGCTCATATGGGCATGCTGAACACCGGCTGCGGTTAATGCAGCTTCATTCTGTGCAAATAATGCTGTTAACTGGTTGTTATGCAAAATTGCAGCAATGGCAATCAATACCGCAGCCAAACCAACAAGCGAGTGCATCAAAGCAACAGTTTCAGGCATCTGGGTCATCGGAACGGTACGTGCACGGGCAATACCCACAACGGCCCCCAGAACCATTGCACCGACAATCATCCAAACTACCGGATGCTCAGCGACAAAGAAGGTGGTGATCACGGCAATTGCCAACGCAATCATACCGTAACGGTTACCGGCAATTGCAGTCTTAGGACCTGACAGGCCACGCAGGGTCAAGATAAAAAGAATGGCACCGATCAAGTAGAACCAATTGGCATATTCTCGAATAAATTCCATTGATTAGCCCTCTTTTTTCTTTTGCTTTGGCTTAAACATTTCAAGCATACGTGCAGTCACGGCAAAACCACCGAAAATGTTGATACTTGCCAGGAACACTGCAACCGCGCCTAAAATGCTCACGATGTTTACGCTTTGAAAAGCCACGTTGGCATCGACACCAATCACTGGCAAGCCTACAGTTTGAATCATTGCACCAACGATAATGATCGAAGACAATGCATTGGTTACAGCCATCAGTGGCGTATGTAAAGCAGGTGTTACGCCCCAAACCACGTAGTAACCTACGAAGATGGCAAGGACGAAAATTGTAATCGTTTCAACCATGATCTCTCTCCTTAACCACGCTTCAGCAGCACTTGACCGCCATGAGTTACCAGAAGGGCTTTTTGAATTTCCTCTTCCGGATTGATCACAAAGTTTTTCTCTGCATCAAACAGGGTATCAAGGAAATTAAAGACGTTACGTGCATACAATGCTGAAGCTTCTGTCGCAACTGTAGAAGGAATATTTGGAATACCCAAAATGGTCACGCCATTATCCGTCACGACATTTTCACCGCACTTGGAACCTTCCACGTTACCGCCAGATTCCACCGCCATATCCAGAATGATGGAACCCGGTTTCATTTTGGCAACTGTTTCGGCACGAATTAAACGCGGTGCATCACGACCCGGCAACAGTGCAGTGGTGATCACGATGTCGGCATTGGAAACCGCTTTGTCGACAATGACCGCCTGGTCTTTGATGTATTGCTCACCTGGCATCCATCCATAACCATTTTTAGCAGCGTCAGCAGCTTTTTGTTTTTCTCTCATCAGACATCGGAACGTCTAGCCATTTACCGCCAAGCGACTCGACCTGGTCACGTGCAGTTGGACGTAAATCCGTTGCTTCTACCACAGCACCTAAACGTTTTGCAGTCGCAATCGCTTGCAGACCGGCAACACCTACACCCATGATGACCACACGGGCGGGTTTTACCGTACCGGCAGCCGTCATGAGCATTGGGAACATGCGTTGATATTCTGCTGCCGCTAAAAGTACCGACTTATAACCGGCCAGGTTAGCTTGAGAAGACAACACGTCCATGTTTTGAGCACGGGAAAGCGTACGAGGCAGAAGCTCTAATGCAAATGCAGAAACCTGCTGCGCTGCAAACTGATCAAGTTCAGTGTTGCGATACGGGTCAAACATCGCAATGACTGCGGTATTTGGCGCAAGTTTTTGAATTTCTTCGCCTTGAGGGGCACGAACCTTCAAAATAATCTGACTGCCAGTATAGGCATCATCCGTAATTTTGGCGCCGACCTGTTCATAAGCATTGTCAATATAAGCGGCTTTTACGCCTGCTCTACGTTCAATAACTACAGTATGACCAGCACTGATCAACTTCTTTACTGTTTCTGGCGTTGCAGCCACACGATTTTCACCGACCACAGTTTCGGTTGGGATTCCAATCTGCATGAGCGTTCCTCAAGCTAATTTTTCTTAAGTAAACATCGCGGTAAGCAATGTTTCCCCCAGGATGCGTTTTTGTTGAATTTTTGGATTCTAATTGAACTTTTTTAAATTACCACCCAATATTTATTTAATAAATACCCATATTTTGAACTGATGATTCATAAAAATAATCGTGCAATACCTCATTTATGGCTTTGACTTTCATTTGCAGTGTTCTGTTTGACTTTATAGGCGAGTTTCAAAATCAACAGTATTATGCAATTTAAATAAAGGAAACTGGGGTGGCATGGCAGTTCAAAATACAGGATTGATCTTTTTGACAAGCTTAATTAGGGAACAAGATTTTATATAAGATGGCAAAGCTGCCTGATTTATCTATAAAATTATTAAATTTAGAGGTTTGTCTTTACCTAATTGACTCATTTGACAGATTTAGACTGCTCTTTCAGATTAAAAAATGATAATCGTACCAGTTGCTATTTTTCCTGAAAATGGAAATTTATACTGCTATAAAAAATGCTTATTTTCCTCATTTTTATATTTTTTTTGATGTTTCATGCTTATTCATCATAAGTCTAATAGGACAAAAAAATGGAACAATATTTTTTTCATTACCATTTCGCTTGATGATGTTTTAACCTCTCCCCCAGTCAATTGTCTATTTTTCGCACCAACTTAGTGCAACTAGCCGATTTTTAGGTTCATTTAGGACTTTTTATTCAATTAAATCTTAATCTTAGAGCTCATACATAGCTTCAACATGGATTATCTGAATATAATTTACTCAATATCCATGCGCCGGATTAGTGATATGGATCAAGAATGATTTCGACTCACCTCAATTAGTCTGATTTCTGACGTTTAATCATTCCATATTGGAATCATAGCCATCATATTTTTGCATTTAACCTTCAGAACTAAAAACTCTATAATTCACGTTTTTCCTGATTGTTCAGATCAGAAGCCTGAATAAAGTAGATAAAATGAAGCTGAGTCTAAGCAAAACACAATTAGGTTCATTATTTGCGATCTGTGCTGCTTTCCTGTTTAGTACCAAAGCCATTTTTATTAAGCAGACTTATGCCCTGTCACCCCTGGTCGATGGCACGGTGCTAATGGCTTTGCGCATGGCCAGCGCCTTACCGTTTTTTTTGCTGCTGTGCTGGTTCAACCGTCATCACAATAAAGAAATGACAGCGAAAGACTGGGCTCTATTGATTTTTGCCGGGCTGATCGGTTACTACTTTTCAAGCTGGCTGGATTTTGCAGGTCTGATGTATATCAGTGCATCCTTGGAACGGATTATTTTATTTCTTTATCCTACCCTGACCGTTTTGGCTTCCAGTGTTATTTACAAGCACAACCTTAGCCTGAAAAGTATGCTAGCCATCGCCTTAAGTTACGGCGGTACGGTCATTGTGATGTTGCAAGAACAAGGCAATGTCTCGCATGAAGGTCATTTCTGGCTGGGAGCAAGTCTGGTCTTTGCCAGTGCAGTATGTTTTGCTGGATATTTATTGCTTACCCCACGACTGATTCAACGTTTTGGTTCATGGAACTTTACCGGTTTGGCGCTGAGTATTGCCTGTATAGGCACCTTAACCCATTACATGATTGCCACGCCGCAGCCTTTGCTGTTACTGACCCAACTCCCCGTCAGTGTGATTGGGTACGGTATTGCCTTAGGACTTCTGGTCACGGTTTTACCGACGGTACTGATGGCGCAAAGCATTGCCCGGCTGGGTGCTGCACAGTCTGCCATGATTGCCTCGATTGGTCCGATTCTGACCATTATCTTGGCCACCATTTTTCTGGGTGAGCATTTAAATGCCATTCAATGGCTGGGCTGTATGCTCAATATCATTGGCGTCATGATGATTACTCTGGCTAAAAAGAAATTCTCACATTAATTTTCGTCTGGTCTGATCCAAGTCTGCCGCAAACTAAAAAATATGGCTTTTAAAATAGCCACAGAATGCTGAATAGAGATTGCTGTCGCCCTATATTTGTACGTCCAGACTGATAGGGTTTGCTATACTTTGCATGTACATTGCAATACCGGCAAACTTTGCCTAGCTGAAACAAAACAAGGATGGTTATGAAGAATTCTCTCGACATCAGCCAAGATAAATCTTTGCTCTGGCTGATGGCCATAGCCTGCGGTCTATGTGCGGGAGCCAACTATTATTGCCAGCCTTTAATCCATTCCATCCAGCAATATTTTCATGTGGCTGAATCACAAGTGGCTTTAACGGTGACTTTTGCCCAGGTGGCTTATGCTCTTGGATTGCTGTTTATTGTCCCAATGGGTGACATTGTCAATAAAACCAAATTCATTCCGCTGCTCATGTTTTTGGCTGCAATTGGACTATTCATTTGTGCTTTCGCGGTCAATTTACCCATGCTTTGGCTGGGAACCATAATTACAGGTCTGTTTTCTGTTGCTGCCCAGATCCTTATTCCCTTCGCGACTATGGCGGTGAAGCCGGAAAAGACCGGTGAAGTAGTGGGTTTCCTGATGAGCGGACTGTTAGTCGGTTTACTGCTGTCTACCAGTCTGGCAGGCTTACTTTCCAACCTGTTCAACTGGAAACTCATCTATGCAGTCAGTGGGGTACTAATGCTGATTTTGGCTTTTTTACTCAAAGCCAAACTGCCTCACATCACCATATCAAAAATGAGCTATGCGCAAATTTTTAAATCTATGGCGGTTTTACTAAAACAGGAACCACGTTTGGGATTACGCGCTTTAATTGGTGGTTTTATTTTTGCTGCCATGAGTACCCTGTTCTCCACCATTGCAGTGTTACTCAGTTCCGCGCCCTTTCACTTATCAGATGTACTGATGGGTGTAGTGACTTTAGTGGGCGTATTTGGAGCTCTATCGACCACTAAAATTGGCAAGATAGCCGATCAGGGACATACCCTGGCCCTCACATGGATTGGTCTGTCACTGCTGATGATCAGCTGGCTGTTTTTCTATATTGGCGGACAGGCTTTGTGGGGCTATGTGCTAGGTTACGGCATCATTAGCCTGGGTTTGACCGTGGTGCATACCAGTAATCAGAGTATTATTTTCCGTTTGCGTCCAGATGCCAAATCACGCATTAATTCTATCTACATGACCTCTTACTTCATTGGTGGAGCATGTGGTTCGGCACTCGGCGTTTATTCATGGCATCATGGGGGCTGGAACATGACCTGTATGGCCGGATTGAGTCTGGTACTTTGCGCTGCCTTTTTTGCATTTCTGGATATGCGTTATCACACTCGTGTATCTTCCCCTTCATAAAATAAAAGCTGGATCTGATTATTGAAACAGCTTTTTAGCTGGATTTTCAGTTTCAGAATTTATTTTAGGATACTTGCACCACAGGATAAAATGGTTTGCCTAAATCCAAGGTTTTAGCATTTTCCAAAAGCACCAACATGAATATGGGTAATAAGGCCACCAATATATTACAGGCATCCTGCAATTGCTGGCGATTAACCGAACTATTATAGGTTGCACCGCCATGGATGATCTGGTTACGTAAAGTGTAAAGGCGATTAAAAACGACAAATAAAATATCTACCGAAGCTTTTTCCTGTAAGGCTTTGTGAACCTTTTTCTTTTCCTGATCAAAGTCTTCTTTCCAGCTACGCTGGCTAATTTTCTGATTTTGATAATCCCAGAATCCCTGATGCATATAGGGATTTTCTAAAAGCAGGCGGATGGGATGGCTAAATTTATCCCACAGAATATGATAAATTTTATGTTCCTGATCTTTTTGACAGATTAAATATAAGAACTGCCGTAATGACTGCTTGTCCTGATTTAAGCCGGCATCCTGCGCATAAATGGCATTGAATGAAATCCACAAGCTCATAAATTTAAGATCAAGGTCGCTATCGAGTTCGAGTGATTTTTTTAACCAGCTTAAGCCGCGATGAATTCTCAAGTTGAAATAATCTGAATGCTCTGCCTTTTTACTTTTGAAAATTTCTTCTAAAAGCATCATTTATCTGCTCATACTTTATTATTCTCATAATTAAACATACCCAATTCTATGAAATTTACAATATACGGAATTGAATAGTTTGTTGTTTGGGATCGAATAATTCATATATCTCTATATAAAGGGCCTATTCACGCCTTTCTGCCAAGTGGTTGCTTTGAGCAGAAAGGCCAGATAAGCCTGATTTTTATATTTTATTGTTTTATTGCATCATGCGTATTATCGAGTAAAGATCGGTATAACTTGACATATTGATCTGTCATAAGATCAGCGGTAAAAAGTTTTTCATAACGCTGCTTGGCATTTTGTCCATATTGCTGAGCTGAAATTGGATCATGCCACAAGGCAAGCATGGCATCACGTAAAGCTGCCGGATCTGATGGCGGGACGACCAAACCCGTTTCCTGATGAATATTAATGTATGTTGTGCCAGTTCCAATTTCACTTGAAATTAAAGGCTTGCCATACATCGCTCCTTCCAGTAAAGAAATACCAAAAGCTTCTGAGCGTAAGTGTGATGGAAACACTACACTGAAACATAGTTCAAGCAGAGCAAATTTATCTTCATCAGGCAATCGCCCCAAGAAATGAATATTCTTTAAACCCATTTTAGCAGCTTGCTGACGCAATTCATCTTCCATAGGCCCTGCCCCCATAATGACAACGGGCAAATCCACATCTTTCATAGCCTCGACCAGAATGTGCAGCCCCTTGTAATAACGTAATGCGCCAACAAACAGAAAGAAACGCCCGTTCAAATGCTGCTGCCAATATTCCTGACGTGCTATATCACTTGGAGGATAGGACGCCCGATCAAGTCCAATTGGAATAATGCTAGTTTTATGCTGATAACGGTGCAGGATCGGACTGGTAACCGTATAGTTGGGAGAAGTTGCAACAATGTGATCAACACTATTCATAAATCGATGCAACAAAGGACTATACAGTTGTAATAGTAGCTTCTGCTTAACAATATCTGAGTGGTAGGTTAATACAGCAGGTTTCTGGCAATTGGTTGCAAAATGCACCAAGTCCATGAATGGCCATGGAAAATGGTAATGTACAATGTCTGCCTGTTCAGCTAATTCCTGAAAATCTTTAAAAACGGATAGTGAAAATCCAGTTGATGCTAAATAAAAATCTTGTTTGGAAGTATGCGTAATATGATGGGCGTATGGCTGATTACGGGTCGCGCCTCGCTTACTGAGTGTCAAGACTTCAGCAGAAACCCCATGAGTTCTTACCCCCTCAGCAAGTTGACATATGAGTTGTTCAATACCGCCAAGGCTATCGGGATAATAAGCCTTATAAAAATGTAAAACTTTCAAGAAGAAGACACCATTATTTTTTTATATACATGAGTAGTTTGCTGTGCACAAAGCGACCAGGAAAATACTGATGCTCGTTCCAGGCCCTTTTCAACGGCCCATTTTCGCCAAGTATCATCCTGCAATCCCCGAGCTAAAAGTTCATATAATTGATCTATATCTTGAGCTTCGGACATTAACGCTACATCACCGACAACCTCCGGCAATGATGAACTGTTTGAACATACCACAGGTATACCTGAAGCCATAGCCTCCAAGACCGGCAAACCAAAACCTTCATATAAAGAAGGAAATGCAAACAGTCTAGCTCCAGAAAAAATAAAAGGTAAGTGTTCTGCAGGCAAAAAGCCTAAATACTTTGCCCAACCTTCTTTTTCAGCCTTTTGAATTTTTTGATGTATGTCTTCACTTCGCCACCCCTGATATCCGGTCAATACCAGTGGATAACGTTGCCTAAGACTCATAGGTAACATCGCATAGGCATCTAATAAAGCCATAATATTTTTACGTGGCTCAATTGTTCCCACAAAAAGCGAATATTCGCCATTTTTTAAACCGTATTGTTGTAAACATGAAGCTAATTCATCAGCTGAGCGAGGATGAAACTCCGGACCACATGCCAAGGGGACTGCATGAATTTTATCGATAGGCCAGGAAAAATAATGAGACAATTCCTGTCGGGTAAATTCAGAATCTGTGATTAAGGCATCTGCATGTTTTAATGTATTTTTTAATTCTTTTTGCAGGTATTTGATACGTTGTGGCGTATTACATTCACTCCAGGTAAATGGAGATAGATCATGAAAGGTGGCTACCTTTGGACCGGCAAAAGGCGGAAGAAAAAAATTAGGTCCATGAAACAAGAAATCTTTATTGTCACGTAAAGCCCTTGCCTTTAAACAAGGCATCAATAATCTATAAGCTTCTGTCGCTAAATAACTGCTTTGAACCAACTGCTTAAGTTTATGCTGATTTCCTGCTTCTTCAGTCACCCTAGGTAACTCTGGCAAAAATTTTTTACCGGTAAAAAATCGCAGATCTGTAATCTCCGGAGAATCTTGTAAATGTCTTGCCAGTTCATAAGTATATCGACCAATACCGGTCAGCGGAAAGCGTACAGCATCTATAGATAAAATGACTTTCATTCGCTTTTTAACATCCAGGTTAAAGTTTCATGAAGCGTAGGAACTTTCCAATTCCCTATTATTGTTTTTAGTAAAGTCGCATCTCCACACAGGGTTTTGACTTCACCGGCACGAACAAATGCCGGGTTGACCTGAATGTCTATGCAATGGCCAGTAATTTCTTCACACATAGCCACGATTTCACGTAATGAATAAACCTCTTCCGAACAGACATTAACCGTATGTCCAAATGCTTTTGCCTCGATTAAGCGACGATAAGCATTAACCACTGCTCGTACATCGCTAAAATCTCTCCATACCTCAAGATTACCTAATTCAATTACATTCGCTTGAGATTTAAAATGAGCAACAATCTTGGGTAACAGGAAATTTTCTGCCTGACCTACACCGGTATAATTAAAAGGTCGAGTGATAATAATAGGCAATCGGTCTTGCCAAAGTTTGGCCATATATTCCATGGCTAATTTACTTACCGCATAATCATTGGCAGGTGCAGGCGAGGTACTTTCAGAAAGGCTTCCTTCCGAGGTATTTCCATACACATTTGCACTACTGGCAAGCAATACCGCTTCTGGTTTTTTTTCAGCTTTTGCCAATACTTCTAAAAGATTACGTGTGCCTTGCAAATTAATCTGATAAAAAGCATTCGCATCCCCATGTCCAACAAATGCAATTGCAGCCAAATGAATGACAATATCAGGTTGCACCTTAGAGATTACCGCAGTTAATTCTGCAATACTCGTCAGGTCAGCCTGATAATAATCAACAGTAGTAGCAGACTTAGAACCTAAGCCTGTTACATGATATCCGGCAGCTTGCATTTCTGCTGCCATATATTGTCCAGTAAAACCTTCACTGCCAGTAATCAATACTGTTTTGGCTGCATTAATCATTAGAATGAGAAACCTTGTGTGTTACGACGTAAGTCTTCCTCTACCATCATTTGGCAAAGCTCTTCTAGCGTAGTTTTAGGCTCCCAGCCTAATTTTTCTTTGGCTTTTTGAGGGTTACCAATTAATAATTCCACCTCAGCAGGACGGTAGAATTTTGGATTAATACGTACGAGAACTTGACCGCTTGCGCTATCAATTCCGACTTCATTTTCGTCTTTTCCTTCAAAACTAAGCGTATAACCCGCAGCCTTAAATGCCATGGCTACAAAGTCACGAACAGTTTCAGTGCGGTTTGTTGCCAACACATATGTATCAGGCTCATCTGCCTGCAACATACGCCACATGCCTTCTACATACTCTTTAGCAAAGCCCCAGTCACGTTTGGCATCCAAGTTACCGAGCTCCAGTACATCCAGTTTACCCAGCTTGATTTTTGCCACTGAATCGGTAATTTTACGGGTTACAAACTCGCGACCACGGAGTGGCGATTCATGGTTGAATAAAATCCCGCTACAACCAAAAATGTTATAACTTTCTCGATAATTAATGGTGATCCAATGCGCATAAAGCTTTGCTACACCATATGGACTACGTGGGTAAAATGGGGTGTCTTCTACTTGCGGAATCGCCTGAACCTTACCAAACATTTCGGAAGTTGAAGCTTGATAAAAACGGATTTTTGGATTTACGATCCGAATCGCTTCCAGTAAATTTAAAGGCCCAATACCGGTAATTTCTGCAGTCGTTACCGGTTGATCAAAAGACACGCCGACAAAACTTTGTGCTGCCAGGTTATATACTTCAGTCGCACCAGTAGTTTGTAAGAGTCGAATACTCGAAGACAAATCCGTTAAATCATATTCAACTAAATGTAGGTTTGGATGTTGATCAATCCCTAATTCTTCAATACGCCAAAAATTCACTGAACTTGTACGGCGGTAAGTCCCGTAAACTGTATACCCCTTTTCAAGTAATAGCTGTGCTAAATAAGCACCATCTTGACCGGTAATACCCGTAATAATTGAAATTTTATTCATATTTACTCGACTTTAAAAGTTTAACTTTTTACTAAAATAATATTTAAAAGTTGATTTGCGCTCTGCTTCCAACTAAGCCATGGCATATTTACTGAAGAAGGATGCTGATTATTTTCATAAAGGTCTAGCCACGTCTGAATCGCGAAAGCCAGCTCAGCAGGTTCTTTAGCATTGAAGTAAAATGCATATTCATCTGCCACTTCTTTGAATACTGGAATATCTCGCGCAATAATTGGAATTTTATGCTGAGCAGCCTCAATTAGTGGTAAACCAAAACCTTCCCCATAAGAAGCAGCGATCAAACAAGTAGCTGCAGCATAAACTTTTTCAAGATACTCATCACTTATGCCTTCCAGCCAGAATAAACGTTTGCCATTTTCAGAATGGTTACGTAAACGCTGGATTAAATTTTCTACCATCCAGCCTTGCTTACCAATAATTACAAGCTTGAATTGATGACCTATTTTCCATAAATGTTCAAATGCATCAAGAACCTGAGAATAACCTTTTCTTGGTTCAATAGTTCCTACCATAAGAAATGATATTGATGAACGAATTGTATCCAGTAATTCGTATGCATCACTCGCTAACCCAATAGAGGGAACAGATGCTGACATATCTGCACCTAAATGGAACCATTTGTTTTTTAAAGGACGTAAGCGGTTACTTCCCTCATGTGAGGTTATCCAGTTTTCAAATTCATTAGCAACTGCCTCAGAAATACAGGCGACACCATCAAATTCACAAATCGTACTTAACCATTGCTTATGCAGTGATTCTGCTTCAGGAGGGAAACAATGACGTTGCAAAACTGGCAATAAATCGTATACGACAAACCATATATTAATACCGCGATTGCGCCATTCATGCAGACATTCTCGCTGTTTAGGTACTACAACTGGCTGAAGATCAAGTCCTATAAACACATCACCCGGGAAAGCATCAACTGGCAGATCTTCTAAGCCAATATCAGGTATACCAATGAATTCGGACGTAAACTGACATGCATAGCGATAACCATATTCATTCGTGGTCGCATAAACAGGTTGTATTTGAAAACCCACGGGCGGGTTTTGTAACCATTGTTTTAGAATTGCTCGAACTACTCGCTGAATACCACTTTTCGCGTCCCGTTGAACCAGTTCTGAGATATCTACCAACAATTGTTTTGGGCGAGGCTGCGGTGGAAAATTCTTAGCCAACACCGTTGCCAATTGAGCCATATCTTCTGTTTGTTGATTCTGATTTACCAATACATTAATTAAACCATCTAAACCAAAAACTGATTTTTTGTAAAAACTCTCAATAGCGTTAAAATATTGTTCTGCACAATAAGTCGGCTTGTGTTGTGTTCGGATAATTTCTTGAGCCTGCTTACTTAACTGCTCTCTACACTCTATGTCCTCTGAAAGTGTAGTCAATGCGGCAATAAGTTCATCATCAGTAAACTCATCTGGCAACATCCACACCCCATTAGGATTGAGATCAGCCATACTTCCATGTGCATTAACAATAGTAGCTAAGCCATAGTTCATGCAATCTAGTACAGCAGCAGATGTTTCACCCCGAGATAATGTACGCAGTTGTACACCAATATCAGCAGCAGATAAATATTTTTTAAAAACATTCTCATCAGCCCAACCCGTTATTTTAATTCGGTCACGAGCTGTACTCTCTTTAATTTTTTTTAATAATAAATGAGTATAGTCATCATCATCACTTTGTCCCACATAAACTAGATGAGCTTTTTCATTACTACATAGTGGAGAGTTAAGCCATGCTTGCAATAATCGATGATTTAACTTGCTCTTACCTAATACACCAAATGCACAAACAACCAAATCATCAGAAGAGAATCCTAATGATTGTTTAGCGTTTGCACAAGATACTTTCTCTGCAGGTTTACGCAAAAGTGGAATAGTTTTCCAGTCCTTTGCAGCCTCACTTCCATACCAGTATTCAGCAAGTTCACAAGAATGCATACTATGAACTATGACACCTTTCGCTCTTTGTAATACGTTCAAATTTGCCGGATAATGCCATATAACCTCTGCTATATCTTTAGCAATAAAACGCTCATAAACTGCTTGATATCCGTGGCTTTGGTATAGCGCATCGGCCCAAGCGCCACGTGCGCTCCCCTGTAAATCTCGATGTGCCTGAATTCCGGATAGAAAAAAATCGTGTTGAACAATAACACCTGGTACCTTATTCAATAGATCGAACATATGCTGATGAAATGAGGAGTTACCAAAATGATAAATTACGCGATCATATGATTTTTTGTTTTTAAGCAACCACTCGCTTGTACGAATAGGTAAATTGGCATTTATCCAAGCATTATCTACACTCTCTTCTTGCTCCAATATAAGTTCTATATTGTAAAAACGAGAGAGTTCTGGCAAAAGCTCAGCACTGTAATCAGCAATCCCTGAGCGGGCTGGTGGCAGTGGTGAAACATAAGCAAGTCGCGGCAATTTTTTGTCGGTATTTATCACCGTTCCAGTGTATTTTATTTTTTCAGCATACCATTGTTCCATAGCATGGATTGCACGGTGGGCACTTTCATCCCAAGAAAACTGCTTTGCATGTTTAGACTCACGCTGTAGTAACTCCATTCGGTATTCTTCATCGATTAACCCTCGAATCATAGCCTTAGCCATATCATCATCTGAATATGGATCAAATAATGCTTCATCCCAACCAATCACTTCAGGCAGACTAGATGCATTTGCTCCAATTACAGGTGCGCCACAACGCATTGCTTCTAGAGCAGGCAAGCCAAATCCTTCATGCCATGATGGAAATACAAAAAGTTTGCATAAGTTATAAAGTGCTAATAGATCATCATCTGAGACAAAACCAGTTAAAATCATCTCATCAGGTTTCAATCCCTGTTGTCTTGCTAGTTTTTCTAAGCTTACACGGGTATCGGGCTGAATCGAGCACACTATCGCTAGCTGATAATCTTGACGAATGCTCTCAGGTATTTTTGCATAAGCACGGATTAAACCTTCAATATTCTTGCGGTAATCAATTCCACCCGTATACATTACAAAAGGCTTCTTTAATCCATAATTATCAACAATAAATTCTTTTTTTTTGTTTGAAACATTTAATGGCATAAAAACAGGGTCAGCATCATTATGAATAGTTAGTGATGCATTTTCTGGTAACTTTAGCTCATTACACCCTTCATTTCGAGATGAGTCCGAAACAGGAAACCAAAGGTCAGCTCGTTTAAGATTCTCAATTTGTTCCATATACCAGTCTTTTACAACTGGATTATCTAAATATGGTTTTGGGTTAAGCAACGGTATAAGATCGTGAAGTGTAACGGCAACGGGAATATCCGTTTGAAATTGATGGATACTCGTAATTACATCATCAACTAATCCTTCAAACAAACTTGGAATATAAATCATGTCAGGTTGAAGGGAGTATAAAAATGCCTCATATAAATGAGCGGAAGAAGACCTTCGATCTCTATTTTCTGGGTTGATATATGCTGTAGGTGTATTAGGCATCCAAACAACAATCGAACTTTCAGGAAGAATATCCGAAAATAATTCACGTATTGCCTCAATAGAATCAGCAAAATGCCCATTTAACGCAAGTATAATGTCATGATTTTTAGATTGACGAACCATCGAAAGGACTAGGGATATAGCACAGCGTCCAATTCCTCTAAATCGGTTTTCTCCTTGAGCTCCTTGCATGTCAACAATAATACGCATTACTAATATTCCTTGTTTTTTTCAATTGCTGCTTTTAGATCATCGTAAATCTGCTGAGCGCGAGGAGTTAGGTGACTATGTGTTCTTCTTTCTATAGGAGGATATTCGCTTGTAATGTTCTGCAAACGATTTTGAATTTTTTTTATCCCTTCATAAGTTCCTGTTTTTTTAGAAACTGCTATCAGTTGTTGACGCAACAAAGGTTTAGAATTGACAAAGTTAGCAGATATCTTCAGTACCGGACGTCCCATCTTACGTGCAGCAGCTTTTATTCTTTTTTTCACTCCATGTGTACGAAATAGGCGAAATTGTGATGCAAACCAACGCAGCGGATAGGTAATCTGCCAAGAACGACTATTATAAATCGCAGTTATAGTATGTTCCGTATGCTGCGCCATAACTTTTGCTTCTTGTGCTTTAGCTTCTGCTTGTCGAGCTATTACNNTTTCTGCTTGTTGAGCTTTTGCTTCTGCTTGTTGAGCTTTAGCCAGAATAGCCGCGTCATATCGTTCAGCCAAAGTGCTTAATTCTAAACCGTATATTTGAGCAAACGCTTGATCGAATAGCTCTAATGTTTCATAGGAGCCAGCTTTCTGTGCTACTACTGCATAATCTGGGCTTACACCTTCAAGCACATCATTTAAGGTAGGGGATACTTTCCCAAAAAGCTCTTTAGACTCCTGTAATCTTATAATTTTTGTACGAAAAAATCCGTAATGCTCTGGCAAGAATGAAAGTAGCTGGGGTGGTATAGGCCGTTGGTGCGTCGGATCCATATAAAAATTTCGCGTCGCCACAGCTATATTTTCAGGATTTGGTGTTTCCATGATCAATAATCCACCTGGTTTCAATACGCGTAGTGCTTCTGAAACTAGTGTACGTAACTGATCAAAAGTAATGTGTTCAACTACATGAAAAGCGGAAACGACCGTTTGGCTTTCATCAGAAAGTATTGAAAGATATTCAATAATATCTCCTTTCTCTGCAGGAAGATTCCGATCAAGACAGCCTTGAAGCATTCCTTCATCTTGATCCACCCCATGAGGCAGGAAGCCTTCAAGCATAAGTAACTCGAGCCACTCACCCCTCCCACAACCTAAATCAATCACTGATGCGGCTGGATAGACTTGCTTCAAAGGCAAAACAAAAGAAAGATAAGCTTTTAGACGTGAGATAATTAACTCACGCGAACCACGATGCTTTTCCTCAAAAGCCCTATAAAAATTATCGCTCATTGAGAATACTCCACAGTGGACGGTAGCCAAGCTACCCCAACAAAATTTTCTTTATCTACATTAAGAACATTAAAAACTAGCGCCAAGTCTCGCCATTCGTAATTCTTATTTAGATGAGTGTCATCAGCATGTAAAGCTATTGCAACTGAATAAGTACCAGGACCTAAATTAGCAGAAAACTGAAAAGTGAAAGTTACTACAGCACCCTGTTTTACTGCTTTTATCTTATGTTTCAGATGATGTGTATTCGTACCAAAGATTGACTGCCCCAGCCTGTCTTTAAGCATATAACCCAGAACAAGTTCGGGGACGTCTTCAACAGCTCTTACCACAACTTTTAATTTAACTTGTTGACCAACATTTATAATCTCAACTTGCTCATCCTGTTCATTAAGCAGGATCACCTCATCTACTGTAGCTTCACCTGTACCTGAAATTGTCTGAATAGTTCCATCATCCAATTTTACTTGTTCTATTTTTTGATTTTGATTATCAGCCAACAAAGCATTGTAATAATCCATGACTGCTTCTGGCTCACCTTCCATTTCGATTCGCCCTTTACTTAATAAAATAGCGCGGTCGCAAATACTTTGAATCGCCTGTTTATCATGGCTAACAATAAGGAGAGTTGTTCCCTGTTTACGGAATTCCCTTATGCGCTCAAAACTTTTATGCTGAAAGTATGCATCACCTACTGAAAGTGCTTCATCGACAATTAAAACATCAGGTCGAATAGCCGTTGCTACACTAAAGGCTAGACGCATTTGCATACCGCTACTATATACACGTACAGGTTGGTCAATATAGTCGCCAATTTCAGCAAATGCCTCTATATCTGGCATCAACCGATCTATATCTGCACTACTCATTCCCAACAACTGGCCGGCCATATAGGCATTTTGCCGACCTGTAAAGTCTGGATGAAATCCCATCCCCAACTCAAGCATTGCTGCTACCCGACCATCAATTTGGACACTGCCAGTAGTCGGTTGTGTAGTACCCGTAATGAGTTTTAGTAATGTACTTTTTCCCGCTCCATTTATACCAATGATGCCTACGGCTTCACCTGGTTGAACGGTAAAATTAATATCTTGCAATACCCATTTAAGTTCATGATATTTAGCCTTACCAGGTGTAAACCACTCCCGCAAACGCATCCATCTATTGGAATATTGCTTATATGCTTTACCCAAATTGGTAACTGTAATTGTACCCATTAAAGCTCATCCACCATTTCACCAACATGTTTACGAAACAGGCTTAAGCCTAAGGCACACAGCCCTAAACCCAATATCAATGGATAAACAAGAGTTATAAAATCAGGTGTTTGACCAGAAACAAAAATTCCCTGATACGCATGGATAACCGGATACATTGGATTTATGACCATTATGGATTTTATGGATTCTGGCAAAATGGCGGCCGGGTAAACAATAGGGGTTAGCCAGAACCAAAATTGCAAAAAAATTCCAAAAAACTGACCGACATCTCGAAAAAAGACATTCAGCACGCCTAAAGTCATGCCCAAACCTATTGCAAATAAAAGTTGGACCAACAAAACAGGAATAATCGAAAAAATGGCCAAACCAGGCCAAAATCCTATAACAATTAAAAAAATTAAAAATAAGGAAAAAATAATGGCAAAGTTCACACCGGCATTCAGCACCGTAATAATAGGCAAACACATGCGTGGAAAACTGATTTTTTTCAATAAATTAGCATTATCTAAAAAAATATTTTGACCACGACCCACAATTTCAGCAAACAATCCCCAGGTCAGCACCCCTGCACATAAATAAATACTGTAAGCAAAACCACTTTCAATACCGGGTAATTTAGCCCTCATCACCTGAGAGAAAATTACAGTGTAGACTAAAATCATGGCTAATGGGTTGAGAAATGTCCACGCTCCTCCCAATAAGGAATTGCGGTATTTACTTTGAAATTCCCGCTTGACACTTCCATAGATAAACCCACGATACCCCCATAGAGGTTTTAAAAAGCCAATCATTAAACGCGTCCATAATTATCTTGAAAACGGACAATATCATCTTCACCCAAATACTCACCGCTTTGTACTTCAATCATCACNNTTAACAAAAAAGTCACGCTCTCCATTGAGCACTTTAGCCATACCACTGACCACGATCCAGTGTTCACTGCGATGATGATGCATTTGCAGGCTTAAACTTGCACCGGGTTTGACTTCTATACGCTTGATTTTAAAACGGGCACCCTCTTCCAGAACGGTATATGTACCCCACGGACGAACCACTGTGTTATGAAGTTTATAAGCTTCATGATTTTGCGCTTTAAGTGCATTATACAAAATCTTGACGTCTTGAACCCGTGACTTATCTGTCACCAGCAAAGCATCGGGAGTATCCACAATAACTAGATTATTTACCCCAATTGCACCAATCAGTTTGCCTGTACCTTCACTATGAATATAACTATTCTGAACATCATGAAGAATGGTTTCACCAATTACCGTATTACCTGCTTCATCATGCTCACCCAAGCGATCCATCGCAGACCAGGAACCAATATCATCCCAACCGATATCACAAGGAATCACCGCCACATTGGAGGATTTCTCCATGACAGCGTAATCGATAGAAATATCCGGTACAGTTGCAAATGAAATTTTATCTAATTCAATTTGTCTACGATTATTACCTTGTATTGTCTGAGAAGCTTCCAGACAAGTACGGACAGATTCTACCACCTCTGGACAATGTTCCATCATTTCACGAATTAAAGTTCCAGCAGAGAAGCAAAATATGCCTGCATTCCAGTAGAAACGACCAGAAGCCACATATTCCTGTGCTAATTCTAGAGAGGGCTTTTCTACGAAGCGCTTAACATTATGTCCATCAGCCTCGATATAGCCATATCCAGTTTCTGGTGCATTTGGCGTAATTCCAAAAGTCACTAGTTTATCTTGACTTGCAAGAGTTACTGCCTGATTCACTGCTTCTGAAAATGCAGAATAACTATTAATCAGGTGATCGGCAGCTAGTACCAATAGTAAAGCTTCCTCACCATGGTGCTGCATAACGTGTAAAGCAGCCGAAGTTACAGCTGCTGCAGTATTACGACCAAAAGGTTCCAAAATAAAACTGGTTGGTAATTCCGTTTTATTTACCTCTATATAGTCATCCAATGTTTTAAACTGTAGTTCCCTATTCGTCACAGTTAAAATCTCGGTTACCGCTGGCAATGAAACTCCACGTAAAAAAGCTTTTTGCAACAAACTTTCACCATCTGTTAAACGGATAAATGGTTTAGTATGCTGCTCACGAGAGATCGGCCAGAGTCGGGAACCGGATCCACCACAAAGGATTGTTGGTATTAATTTCATAAATCGGTGTCTGAAGAAACTTATTAAGTTTTTAATGTAACTTTTTGATTTTTTTCTAAATGATAAAATCATTTAAATTTACCCAAAGCAATGCTAACTGAATAAATCTATTCGTTCAAGACAAACTCATACTTCAGTCTTATACAGAAAAACAAAACTGTTCATGATTTATGCAGAAATTCTTTTTCAATACAAATAATAACTGCTTTTACCTGTCCTCATCTTCTTCACATGATTCAATCTGAACCGAATCAATCCATCAAGATGGTCGATCTTTTCCTAAACCGCGTATAATTTGCTGTCCTGTTGTTCGTATAATCAGGGCTACTTTATGTCTCATCTCCAGCCTATTACTCCTCGCCTTTCGGTCGCACCGATGATGGATTGGACATCAGAATTAATATCTATTCATCATTGCAAAAACTTAACCGAATAAAAAATTACGGCGTAAATTTGGCGTAATCCCTTACTTTATAAATTTTTTCACCATGTCGGACATGAAAATACATATCCAATGATAATGTCTTACTTTTAAGGCATTCCTCATGTTACGAGCCTCGTACTAAAAGTTCTTTTATGCTACAGAACTGTTCTGTTTCACATAAAATTCACTATCCAATTAGTATTATTAAATTGAAATTTAATTCAGTGTGTTTTTATCTATTATCAAATATTGGTGGATAGTCCAGTGGCTATAGAGTTTGTTTCCAGATCAAAGTTACCTACTGCGTTTGGCAATTTTGAAATTATAGCGTTTCAAGACCCAAGTACGGGTGAAGAACATATCGCTCTTGCAAAAAACATGGAGACTATTTCCAATCAACCCGTACTCGTCAGAATTCATTCAGAATGTTTGACAGGAGATGCTTTTGCTTCACTCAAATGTGACTGTGGTCCACAATTACATTCAACCATGAAAATGATTCATGATGAAGGTCAAGGTGTCATTTTATACTTACGCCAAGAAGGCCGCGGCATAGGACTGACCAATAAAATCCGGGCCTATGCACTCCAAGACCAAGGACATGATACTCTTGACGCCAATTTATTATTAAATTTACCAGCAGATGCTCGTAAATATGATATGTGTACCATTATGTTAGATTATTTAAAAATAAAGAATGTAAAACTCATTACAAATAATCCCCTTAAAATTAAATCTTTAACTGATTTAGGAATTAATGTTGTTGAACGTATTCCTTTAAAAGTTGGCTTAAATATCTTTAACAAAGCTTATCTAGAAACAAAGCAAAAACGCATGTCACATCTATATGATAATAGTGATTTTTAAAAAGCGATCACTTATAGAAAAAAATCCACGTATAAAGTTCCATCTCCCTTTCGAGAGAAGACCAAGATAAGATATTGTTTTATATTCAATTATGGTTTTAAAGAAGATTTATGAAAGGTGCCTGACTATTCTTTATTTTGTCTCAGTATCTGTGCAAAAACCGTCACTTTTTCTAAAGTCGCATTCATTCCCTTATTAAAAAAAGTATCGACAAGCGCTGAGCCAATGATAATAAGATCTACTTTATTGGCTAGTGCTTTAACATGGCTTTCATTTTTGATCCCAAAACCAATTGCAACAGGTATATTAAAAATCGGCTTAATTTCAGTCATCTTTTTCTCAAGATTAGATAAATTGAAGTCTCCTCCTGTTAATCCATTTTCTGCAACATGATATAAAAACCCTGTCGCGCGCGCTGAAATTTGCTCTAACCTTTCAACTGGGGTCGTCGGCGCGGTCATTGCAATTAAATGCATATTTTTTTCATTTAATTGCACCTCAAATTTTTCTCGATATCCATATGGAGCATCTAAAATCAATATTCCATCTATAAGATTTTCTGTTTCGGCGATAAGTGTCTCGAAACCATATTGCATAATCGGATTTAAATAAGTCATGAAAATTATTGGTGTTTTTTTATCATGCAGTCTTATTGCTTTTACCAACTCAATGGTCTGTTTTACCGTTTGACCTGCACCTAAAGCCCGAAGATGCGCTGCCTGAATGATCTCTCCATCTGCCACTGGATCTAACNNACCACTGGATCAGAAAATGGAATACCCACTTCAATAATGTCAGCCCCTGCTTGACCTAATTGGCTTAACATACGACAACTTTCTGTAAAATTAGGATCTCCAGCAGTAAAATAACAGACCAGACCGCTTCGGTTTTCCAGTTTCAATTGCTCTAATTTTTGATCTAGACGGTTCATGCTGTAGCTCCTGCAAGATATTTTTTGACCGTGTTTAAGTCTTTGTCTCCTCTGCCACTTAAATTGACAATAACGATCTGTTCTGGCTGCATTTCTTGAGCAAGTTGAATCGCATACGCTATTGCATGAGAACTCTCAAGCGCAGGAATAATGCCCTCCTGTTGGCTTAAAAGCTGAAAGGCATTTACAGCTTCTTGATCGGTTATAGCCGTATATGTCACACGTCCTGTTTCAAACAGAATGCCATGCTCAGGACCAACACCAGGATAATCTAAGCCGGCTGATATAGAGTGTCCTTCTAAAATCTGCCCATCTAAATCTTGTAATAAATAGGTTAAATTGCCATGTAGCACACCGACCTGACCTTTGCAAACAGAGGCGGCATGTTCCCCAGTATGTGTTCCTTTTCCACCTGCCTCAACGCCAAACATTTTGACATTCAGGTCTTCTAGAAAAGGATGCATCAACCCTAATGCATTTGATCCACCACCAACACAAGCAACTAAGGCATCAGGCAATTTATTTTCTTTGAGCAGGATTTGGTTTCTGGCTTCTAGACCAATAATTTTCTGAAATTCTCTCACCATGACGGGATATGGATGAGGGCCTGCACCCGTACCCAACAAGTAATAGGTTGTATCCACATGACGAATCCAGTCACGTAATGCTTCGTTCATCGCATCTTTTAAAGTCCCACGACCTTTTTGAACACTTCTGACTTCAGCACCGAGTAATTTCATGCGTTCAACATTCATTTGTTGGCGCTGAATATCTGTTTCTCCCATAAAAATGGTACATTTCATCTTAAAAAGCGCACAAACCGTTGCTGTTGCAACACCATGTTGTCCAGCACCCGTTTCTGCAATGATTCTGGTTTTGCCCATAAATTTGGCTAATAAGATTTGCCCTACACAATTATTGATCTTATGTGCACCGGTATGGTTTAAATCTTCTCGCTTGAGATATATTCGAGCACCTCCCGCATAAGCTGTTAGGTTTTTTGCATAGAAAAGAGGACTAGGGCGACCAACGAAGTCCGTTAAAATCTGGTGATATTCAGCCCAAAATTCAGGTTTGTGCCGAACAGTATTAAAGGCTTGCTCTAATTCTTGAAGTGCCGGCATTAAGCTCTCTGGTATGTAACATCCGCCAAATTTACCAAAAAATCCCAAGTCATCAGGACCATTACCTGTATAAGGGGTTGTCATCTCATATCTCTTTTACTATCAAAACTCGTTCGATCTTAAAATATTTTCATTTTGATGATAATTGATATATTTTGAGCTTATGGTGTTAGAAAATTTTACAACATGAAACGCAGAACATTACCTCCTCTTAATGCTTTAAAAGCTTTCGAAGCTGTGGCTAGAAATAAAAGTTTCAGCTTAGCTGCCGAAGAATTATGTGTAACCCATAGCGCGATTAGCCATCAAATAAAGCAGTTAGAAGAATGGTTGGATAAAAAATTGTTTATTCGACATTCCTCGACCATCTCTCTGACGGCGGATGCCGAAGAATTATCGCTCGTTTGTATGGAGCTTTTTAATCGTTTAGAACAATGCGTCTTTGAGTTAACTAATAAGACATCTGAAGTAGAAGTTGTCATAGGCGCTTCTCATAGTTTTATGGCAAATTGGCTGATTCCTCGATTAGAAAAGCTTGAAGTCATTTATCCCAATATCCATATCAAATTAATGACATGTAATGATTTAAAATTGTTAGAAAAAGAGAAGGTTGATATATTTATCAATAACCTCAGTGAGCATCATCTACTTCCCAGCTTTTTGAATAAATATCTGTTATTTCCCGATAACATGGGTCCTATTTGTAATCGTGAAATAAATCTTCTTCATTCCGTAAATGATCTTTTAAACTATCCATTACTTCATACCCACTCAAATAAAAGTGCATGGCATACATGGTTTGATCAGTTTCAAATAAGCTTTTCCCCAAAAGCGAATGACCGTTATTTCGATAGTCTGAATTTAATGATAGAAGCTGCCGTGTCTGGGTTAGGAATTGCCATAGTACCTCAAATTCTAGTAGAAAAAGAAATGTTAAATGGAAAGATCATTGCCCCTTTTGGTTTTATCTATTGTGACTATAATTTTTATGCAATGGTCAGAAAAAATAACGAAAATCGTGATGTTATGAATATCATTGATTGGTTAATGGCCGAAGAAAAAAGTTAAACATTTAATCTTTGTTTTGAAAAAATTCTATTCAATTACTCATCTATAACGTCTATTTCACATTCTGTTCACGCTGTGCTGCCTAAGGTATAAACATACACTTCATACGGACACTGATGATGAGACTTGTAAAAACACTAATTGCTACAGCCTTATCTTTGCCGCTTCTGTTGTTAGCCGGATGTAAAAGTATTCCCAGTTATTCAGCCGATTACGCCCAATCCAGAAACGATATTCAGGGGATAGTGCTGGATCAGGCTAAAGCTCAGGATATCGGCCTCCGCTTTACCTCAGCCTTTAATACCTTGGGCACACCGGAATTTGTGGAAAGAGCCGGATCGCTGTATGCCGACCAGCTGTTTATTAACGATACCCTATCGCAATTTTCATCCCGTCAAAATCTGCTGGAGCACTTTCAGGGCATGAACAAACGGGTCAGCAAGGTCAGCGTCAAGCTGTTAAACGCTTCTTATCATCAGGACTCTGCCTACGTGCACTGGCATATGGCGTATGATTTTAAAATGTTCGGCACGACCCGCAGTATGGACTCTTACGGTATCAGTGAAATCAAGATCAATGACAACAACAAGATTATTTTCCAGCAGGATTTCTGGGACCCTGTGAATGGCCTGTACCGTTCCCTGCCTTATGTTGGAGGGGTCTATTCATGGCTACTGCCTTTCAAAAAATAGCGATTAGTACGGCGTTAGTGATGGGATGTAGCTTCTGTCCATGGGCACAGGCACAAAGCCTGAATCAATGCGGCAATGGTCCGCTGATGGTGGGTAAAAAACAGGTCGGTATGGCCAGTTATTTTGCACAAAACTGTAGCCAGTCCTGGGAAAAACAAAATATACAGATGGACTTTTCCTATACACAGAATATTCCGGAATGGGCATTTAAGCGTGCGGCCACACATTTACTGAAACGTAATGTTAAAGACGCAAAAATACATGCTCTATTCAACCCAATCACCGATTTGTATCGTCCGGTCAAATCAGGCGACCTGTACCGTTTAAAATACAACCATGCTACACAGACCCTGAGCTTATCCTTGAACCAGCAAGGTTTAGGGCAGCTTAAACATCCTCTGGCACAACAATATTTTAATATATGGCTGGGTCCCCAGCCATTTAGTGCTAAATTAAAACAGCAATTATTAAATTAGTATCTGCCGCTATGTCGAAACATTTTATCCTGATGATTGAAGACCATTATGAACTGGCCTCTACCCTATGCGAGTTTCTGGAAGAACATGGCTTTGTGGTCGATCATGCCCGCAATCTGAGTGCTGCTAGACAATTACTGAAACAGCAACGCTACCATATCTTGCTACTAGACATTAATTTGCCTGATGGTTCTGGTTATGAATTGTGCGAGTGGTTACGCAATGAAGAGGGGTTGGACTTACCTGTCTTGATGCTTACCGCTCGGGATACCTTGGATGATAAACTCAAAGGCTTCAATTCCGGCACGGATGATTATCTGGTCAAGCCCTTTGACTTTAACGAGCTGGTGGTTCGGGTCAAGGCCCTGGTCAAACGCTCCCAGGGTGAAGTATCCAGCAGTCGTCTGCAAATTCATGACCTAATTTTGGACCCCGCAACACAGCAGCTAACTCGAGCTGGGCAGAACATTGAATTGCCTCCAATTCAGTTTAAACTTTTGAAGCTACTGATGCGTCATTCTCCTAAAGTACTGACCAAACAGGAAATTATGATGGAGCTTTGGGGTGACGAAGAGCCAGAAAGTGATGCTCTGCGCAGTCATATCTATAATTTACGCAAAATGGTCGATAAACCCTTTGAACAAAAGCTGATTCACACCATATCCGGGATTGGTTTAAAGATTGCTTTCGAAGATGAAGCCTAATTTAGGTACACAACGACAATCAGTCCAGTGGTCATTGCCAGATCAACATTCTGATGAGTGCCAAGATAATATTGCCTGTCAAACAGCTCCACACGCCAACCTAGCTGTTTGCATAGCTTTTGCACCAATTGCAATCCAATGCCATGCCCTTTGATTTCCAGTTGTAGCTGCTGGCCAGACAGTTCCTGAACCTTAGAATTGTTAGGTAAAGGCATGCCGACCCCATTGTCAGCAATCAGCACTTTATTTTTTTCCAGAATCACATCAATTTCTGTGCCCTGTGAATAGTTCAGCGCATTGCGCAGAATATTGCCAAACACCATTTTGGTCATGGATGGATAAAGTTTACGCGGCTGTTCATCGAGGTCTTTTTGCAGGTCAATCTGCATGCCTTTGTTATGACTGACACTCTCCAGATCCTGCACCAGATTGTCCAGACATTCTGAAAGCATAGTCGGTTCAGCAGTTAAAGTGTTGGTGGTATTGCGGGCAATGGCCAGCAAGGTATCAACCAGCAGCTGCATGTCTTCAATGGTGTTATGCAGGCGGGTAAAGGACTTGTTGTCGCCATAGCGTGCCTGACACAGCTGCACATTGCCTTTTAAAATGGTCAGTGGCGTGCGCAGCTCATGGCTGACATCTCCGGTAAATTCACGCTCACGCTGAATAAATTCGCTTAATACCTGATGATATTTTTCCAGCGCCTGCTTGAGGTATTCAGCTTCCAGATTGGAGTCGGTGCGGATGTCCTGAAAAGGCGAAGCCTGATTTTTCTGATGTTCCCAGTCAATATGCTCCAGCGCATTGGCCAGACGGGTAATCGGGGAAAAATAGCGCCGGGCCCGACGGTTCCACCACCACAATACGCTATACAGTACGAACAGGCTGACCATCAGCGGTGCCAGACCAAACAGCCAGACCAGCTTGTTGACGTTGCTTTCGCCAAACACCAGCAGCACATGCTGTCCGTCTTTTTCACCATACACGGTCATGCGCTCCTTGCCATCGACAAAATGCCGGTTCACCCCTTGCTCAAGCTGCATGTGACGAAATTGGACTGGCGGCACATCGCTCCAGCGGTAACCATACAGGTTTTTGGTGTCGGGCAGTTCAGCAGCCGGATTACGTTCCAGCCGCTGCCAGTAGTGTGACATTTCCTGTTCTAGCGCAGTTCTGAGCAGGGAACCCTTGATTACCCAAGCACTACAGCCAATCCCGATCACCACAGACAGGGCAATGAATCCGATTTGCAGCCAGTAATAGCGGTTAAACACCTCACCCAGAGGATGATCGTGTTTGTCCCTGAACAGCTTTAACATTGGTGCATTCCCCGCTGGCCCATCCGATTCGCCATTCAATTATACGGTTTTCTTTTTAAACAGAAAGTGACCGATCACCCACTCTCGTCCATGCTCATAACCGAACAGCTCGGCACAGGCCATAAAGAAAATTCGCCAGCGCTGCCACCAGATGGCGGCATCCGCGCCATAAGTTTTTTCAAACAAGGGCTTTAGCTCGGCCTGTTTAGCATCCATATTTTCTAGCCAAGCATTTGCGGTACGTTCATACTGCGTACCCGCCCATTGCCAGTGCTGCTCTAATTGCAAATGCTGCTGGAAATGTAGAAAGGTCGACGCTGCCGGCATCAGTCCGCCACTAAAGAAATATCTCGACATCCAGTCGAATTCATTTTTCACTTCAAACGGATAATGCAGGAAACGGTGACAGAAAATATGGCACCAGAGCAGACCATCCGCTTTCAGCCAGCAGCTGATATTTTCAAACAGTTTCTGGTAGTTGCGCACATGTTCAAACATTTCCACCGAAACCACACGATCAAAGGACGCGGGTTCCAGTTGCAGCACATTGACGTCGCAGGTGATCACCGTCAGGTTCTGCAGTTTTTTCAGATGCGCCTGTTCCTGAATATACAGGCGCTGGGTCGAGGAATTCGACACCACCGTGATACGGGCTTTGGGATAATGCTCGGCCATATACAGACTCAACGATCCCCAGCCACAGCCAATTTCCAGAATATCCTGTCCATCTTTTAACTGTGCACGCTGGCAATAGCTGGCAAGTGCCGCTTCTTCCGCCTGATCCAGCGTGGTATGAGTATGTTCAAACAGGCTAGCGCTGTATTTCAGACGCTTGCCCAGCACTGCCTGGAAAAATGCGGTGGGCAGTTCATAGTGCTGTTCATTGGCCTTGTCGGTCTCGATGGCAATCTCGCTGTTTTTCAGCATATGCAGCACATCCATATAGCGCCGGGCTGCCAGTGCCGGGTCAAAGCGTCCTTCCTGTGCCAGACGTTTTTTGCTTAGGCTGCGAATGCCCGCGCGAATCACCGGATCCGGAACTTTGCCGCTTTCGATCAGTTTTAAAGATTGTTGAATCATAAAGTCCATGTATTTACCTACTGTTTGGGTGGCCACGGAATAAACATTGAAGTTCGTCGTTGATAGTCTTTATAGTTGTCGCCGCGATGTGCCAGCGCCTGTTGTTCACTAAAGGGAATCCCGGTGATGTAGTACAGAAACAGCCACATCAGCAGCGGATAAATCCATAATCCATAGGCACCTGCTGCCAGACCAAGGACCGGATAGGCAAACCAGTGCAGCCATTCAAAGAAATAATTGGGATGGCGCGAGTATTTCCAGAGTCCCCGATCCAGGGTTCTGCCCCGGTTTTGCGGATCGAGCTTAAAACGGTAAAGTTGCTGGTCAGCGGTACTCTCACCGATCAGCGCCAGCAACATGATCATGCCTGCCACAATCAGCGTCACTGAGGTCCAGTCATTCCACTGCTGCACCGGCATGCTTAGCAGTTCCAGCATCGGATAGGAAAACAGCACCACCAGCCCGGCCTGAAACATAAAAAAGGCCAGAAAACCGAGATGCTGGTAATCGCCCATAGCCCGGCGCATATTGGCGTAACGGGTATCTTCTACAGTTTCATTGGCATAACGGCGCAGCAGATGCCAGGTCAGGCGTAAAAACCAGATGCCACTCGCCACGCCCAGAAACATGCGCACCGGCAGCGGAGCCGTTTCCACGACCCAGGCCGCGATAATGACGTTGAGTGCAATACTGAAACTCCACGCTACATCGACCAGTCCGGCACGCTGGTTATAGGTCACCAGCAGCCAGCTACACAGCATGATGAAGACATTCAGCACCAGTAAATTCAGCAGCATGTCAGCCCTCCTGTTTTATCTTGGCTTAGTAGGCACTGGCTTCGAACAGCAGATGTACATCACTGATCACGCCTTCGCGGAAGCCACCTTCGCAATAACACAGATAAAAATCCCACATGCGGATAAAGCGCTCATCGAAGCCGAGTTGCAGTACCTGGTCACGTTGTTCCAAGAAGCGCTGACGCCAACANNCTCATCAAAACCAAGCCCAAGTACCTGATCATGCTGCTGCAAGAAACGCTGACGCCAGCAGTGCAAGGTCTGGGCATAGCTCTGGCCGATATCTTCCAGATGTTTGAGACGCAGTTTTTTTTCGGAAGCGGTCTGGGTCATGACACTGATACAGGGAATAAAACTGCCCGGGAAAATATAGCGCTTGATATAGTCCACGGTATTCAGGGCTTTGGCATAGCGTGCATCTTCAATGGTGATGACCTGAATCAGGGCCAGACCATCCGGTTTTAGCAGCTCACGGCATTTCTGGAAATAGGTGGATAAATACTGCTCACCTACGGCCTCGATCATTTCAATCGACACCAGCTTGTCGTATTTGCCTTCCAGTAAGCGGTAATCTTTCAGCTGCACAGTCACGCGATGTGACAGTCCTGCTGCAGCGACCCGGGCCACGGCTTCATCATACTGTGCTCTGGAAATGGTGATGGTGGTGACCTTGCAGCCATACTGCTGCGCGGCATAAATGGCAAAACCGCCCCAGCCGCTGCCAATTTCGACCAAATGATCCATCGGTTTGAGTTGCAGTTTCTGGCAGATCAGCTCTTTTTTATAATCCGAAGCCTGTTCCAGGCTCATGCCCGGCTCTTTAAACACCGCACTGGAATACATCATGCTGTAATCCAGGAACAGCTTGAAAAAGTCATTGCTCAGGTCATAATGCTCGGCAATATTTTTGCGGCTGCCATCAATCGAATTCTTGCGCGATTTATACCAGACCTTTAACAGTAACTGGCTGGCTTTGGCCACTGCATTCTGATTCATCTGGTCCAGCACATCGCGGTTACGTGCCAAAATGCGGATCACATCGACCAGATCTTCACTGCTCCAGTAGCCACGGATAAAACCTTCGGCAGCACCCAGTACACCATTACGGAACAGCAGATCCATCAGACGGACATCATGCACCTGTATCACCGCCTGTAAATCGCTATTTTCCCCGACAACCCCGTTCCAGACGCCTTTAAAAATCAGCTGACCATGGCGTAATTTCAGCAGGTGGCGCAGTACCACCGGCAGTGTGCTTTTCTCTCCCATGAATAGTGTCTTCATCGCAATGTGTTTCCTTTTTCTTTTTTAGGATGTCGGTAAAATGGAATTTTCTTTTTCCATAAACGAAAGGCGTGCAGATAAATTCCGCTGACCATCCTGAAGGGTTCAAGAACTTTGAGTACAGCATAGCGATGCTGCTGTGAAGGAACCGTGATGGCCTGCAAGGAAAATTTCAGGGTGGCATCGAATTGCAAGATTCCCTGCTCAAACAGCTGCATATGAATCACGTTCTGCCGATCCGAAAAGCTGAAGCGCCAGCGATAATCCAGCCCCATCGGCATGAACGGCGACACATGAAAGCCCTTTTTAAAGTCAAACTGGTGACTCTGGTACGGCGCATATTCGTCTGCATTGTTCCGGCAGTCGTGAATGTAGACCTGTCGTTCATTCCACGGTGTGTTGGTGATTTCACTCAGCACAAAGAGCAACTGGTCGGTAGCACCAAAGACCAGATAAAACACTACGGAATTGAAACGGAAACCTAGTGTGCGCGGTAAAGCAAGCACCCGGATGGAAGCGGCATGCGGTAACAGATAGTTTTCCCGCTTGATCAGCAGGCGTGCAATCTTCTGCCGAATCGAGCCACATTCCATAGTCAGAAAATCGCACTCATCTAGGGTCAGGAAATTCCAGCGGTTAGATGACCACAGCCAGGATTTTCGGGTAAACGTCGCGAGTTGATCTGGATCAAACCATAGATAGCTCAGCTGGGTTTTAAAAGCATGGGCTTGGGGCAAATAACGTCGATGCCGTATTTCAGCAGTGGCGATCGCCAGTGGATACATCTGCATCATGCACTCCTAAGCTGCCTGTTCAGCCTGTTTTAATAGCTGATCGATTACCCATGATGCGCTACGCGCCCCATCCTCATGAAAGCCCCAGCCCCAGTAAGCGCCACAATATGAGGTGCGGTTTTGGCCGTTGACCTCGGCCCAGCGTTGCTGTGCTTCAATCGCTGGGGCATCAAACACCGGATGACGGTAATGTCGTTCTACCCAGACTTTTTTTGGATTCAGGGCAAAATTAGGATTCAGGGTGGCAAAGACCTGGGTTTTGCAGCTCAGGTTCTGCAACTGGTTCATCCAGTAGCTAAAGCCATAATGTGTGCCACTGTGCTGAAATGGCGTCTGTTCAGTGACCTGAGTCGGCGTGACGTGTACATGCCAGCTGGCCCACTGGCGACGGGATTTGGGCATGATAGAGGTATCGGAATGTACCACCATGCGGTTATCCTGATAGCGGAACTTGCCTAGCACGTCCAGCTCCTGCGCGGTCGGGTCTTTCAGCAGTTTCAGGCTGTCATCGGCGTGGCTGGCGAAAATCACCCAGTCAAAACGCTCGCTGCCCTGTTGGGTTTCAATCAGCACATCATTGGCACTGCGAGACACCTGATGCACAGCAGTTTTACGAAGCGTGATATTGCACTGGGCCTGAATGGCACGGACGTAGCGAGCTGATCCACCCTTTACCGTCAGCCATAAAGGACGGTCTTTGAGCTGCAACATGCGATGATGCTGAAAAAAGCTCACCACAAACTTATACGGAATCTGTCCGACCTGTTCCACCGGACAGGACCACAGTGCCCCGCACATCGGGTAGAGATGCTCTTGACGAAAGGCATCGCTATAACCGTGTTGATTTAAATACTCATCAATACTGAGCTGTGCATCGACCTGCTCGACATCCAGATCTTTATTGGCGGCATAGAAGCGGAACAGATCCGACAACATCGCGCGAAAATCAGCCTTGAGGAAATTTTGTGGCCGCAACAGCAGCGAGAATTTTTTCGATGGATTGTACTGCAAGCCAGTGACCTGATTATTCACCGAAAAGCCCATATCACTGCTTTGCGACTGAATTCCGAGTTCTTTCAACATGGCGCAGAATAGCGGATAGTTATGCTCATTAAACACAATAAAGCCACTGTCCACCGCAACCTGTTCACCATCGATATTCAGCTGATGGGTATCGGTATGACCGCCAAAGTAATTATTCTTTTCAAACAGCGTGACCTCATGCACTTTGCTGAGTTTCCAGGCGGCATACAGACCGGAAATACCTGAACCAATAATCGCAATTTTCATGGTGATTCCTTTGAATGAATAGTCGGAGTGCCGGTCTTGGCAGCTTTTTTCTGTTTTCGAGCCCGGGCAATTTTACTGACATCATAGACCCGTGCCGGAATCGGCTTGAGTCCCCAGACCAGCCCGAGCCAGGACATGAGTTTCAGCAGGTAATAGGTCACATCAATCTGCCACCAGTAAAAACCCTGCCGGGTACTGCCGGCATAATAATGGTGATTGTTGTGCCAGCCTTCGCCTAAGGTAATGATGGACAAGAATAAGTTGTTGCGGCTGTGATCGTCCGTATCAAAGTCACGGCTGCCGTAATGATGCGCCAGTGAATTGATGCACAAGGTTGCGTGGATGAGTAACACGGTGGAGACCACAAATCCCCAGACCAGCAATTGCAGGCCAGAGGTACCTAGTTGCGGCCAGGTCATGGCCAGCCACTCCCCTAGCGCATAAATCCCGCCCGCGGTCAGCAGCACCACAATTAAACTGAAACGGTCCAGCCAGATCAGTTCCGGATATTTTAGCCAATCTTTAATGACTTCTTTACGCGTGGCAAAGTTATATTCGTTTAAAAACCAGCCGACGTGGCTGTACCAAAAACCATGCGTGGAGGAATGCGGGTCTTGCAAGGTATCGGTATAGCGATGGTGATAACGGTGATGCGCCGCCCACCAGAGCGGGCCACGCTGTGCACTCATGGTCCCCATCAGCACAAACAGGAACTGTACCGGACGCGAAGTCTGAAAAGTTTTATGTGACAGATAACGATGAAAAAAAGCGGTGATGGAAAACATGCGGATCAGGTAGAACGCCAGCATAAAGCCCAGCGCAAACCAAGACACTCCCACCCAGAACACGGCGAGACAGGCCAGATGCAACAGAATAAAGGGCAAAATCCGGAGCCACTGAATCTTGCTGTTTTCAGCCGTCAGTGTGTCGGGCGCTGTGGGTGTAGACCAGCTGTCTATCCATCGCATCAGGCTTTTCAACATGGACTCATCCTACTTTCAAGCGGTTGTCTTTATTCTATTTGATGAGTCTAATCAGTCAGATATGAATTTTATGTGAAGTGAAATAAAAAAAAGCCGAACTGTAGAGAGACTAGGCAGTTCGGCAAAAGGGTAGCAGATTAATGCGGCAATTTGATCAGTTTTGTGATGTCATAACCATAATGTTTTGCTGTCTCCAGATAAGACTGATAGGTGGCTTCATCCAGTTGCGGTTCGCGCGATAAAATCCACAGATATTTGGTACTCGGTCCACCGACCAGCGCCACTTTATATTCCGGATCCACGCGTAATACCCAGTAATGCCCTTTGGTAAACGGAATCCATCTTAAACCTGGCGGCAAAAAGCTGACCTTCAGTTTGCTGTTGCCCTGATTTTGCGGATAGCCCCCCCTTCAGAGCTGATCATTTCACGATTTTCAATCCGGCAGCTATTTAAGACGCCCAGGGTCTGATCGGCATTGACAGTGTATTGTGCCGAGATATCCGAGACACATTTACGCTGAAAATACATCGGTAAATGCGCAATTTCATACCATTTACCCGCATACTGCCGGATATCCACCTGATCGACTGCCCGAGGGGCAACCGTTTCAGCTCGAGCAGTAAAGCTTAAGCTGATGATGGCCAGCGCTGTAACTGCAAAAACCGACTTGAATAGCATCTTCATTTTTAAGCCTTGTTGTATTTCAGACTTAAGATAACCCAGCTGGATGTGAACAAAGCGTGAAGATTAGATGCTGCGATTCAGTTTTTGTTGAGATGCCATTCGCTTATCCGCTAAACAATAATTAAGTCTTCAACATCAGAAAATTCAGGTTCTCGGGAATTACACCGATCGAAAATAAAATTCCTGATTTTTTTCCTTAATTTAAGCAGCCAAACCAGGCTGGCTATTTCAAAGCCATTCTTTGCTGTCATCGGCAACAGGTGTGCCATGCATCACATGCTGAATCACGGCATAGGCGATACTGCCCTTGAACGGAATTTCGGGTAACTGATCAACGTTGAAAAACTGCGCATCGCTGAGTTCATTTTCCTGAATCTGAATCTCGCCTGCATGATATTCTGCCCTGAAGGCCATCATCAGATTGCTGGGAAACGGCCACGGCTGGCTGGCCAGATATTGAATGTTTTTGATCTGTAGCCCCACTTCTTCCATCGTCTCACGGCGTACCGCCTCCTCCAGGGTTTCGCCCACTTCGACAAATCCGGCAATCAGGCTGTACATCTGAGTTTTATTGCGGGCATTTTTTGCCAGCAGAATTTCATCTGTACCTCGGGTAATGATGGTAATCACACAGGGATTCACCCGGGGATACTGGTTATAGCCACAAGATGGACAGAGCATGGCATACTGGCTGGCGTGCTGCTGGGTGGCGTGACCGCATTTACTGCAAAAGCGGTGATTACGGCCGCATTCCAGTAACTGTACTGCACGGCTGGCCTGTTCAAACTGCGGTCTGCTCCAGACTTGCACCAGTTGCCGGATCGGGACCAGTTGATAACCTTCCGGCACCGGTTCGTCTTCTTTCAGATCACGTGCAATGATCTCGCCATTTTCCGAGAGGTCCAGATCATGCTGCAGTCTTGCGACCTGCGGTAACTGGAAATGATCATCTACCAGTAATTGCTGCTGTCTGAAAATATAGGCTTTTGAATGCATGCTCATGACCATCCCCTGATTAAAAAAAATCCCATACAGAGGGGTGTATGGGACAAAACTAAGGAAGCTTACATAGAGTAACTTCTCTTTAGATACTAGGCGCACGCTGCCTGAATTACAACCACAATAATTTGTATCTTTTTGATTAAAATCACATAGTTTTCACAACAATTATGTATTCAGGAATAAAGCGAAGCGAGTTTCATCGACTGGCTGTAGCATTATAGAAATGAACACTCTGTTATTGTAGCAATCATGATTCCTGTGCAATGTCAGCAGATCATCTGGTCGGGCTGAATTGACTGAACATGCGGGCTGATCTGTATTTTCACAAAAAATTGAACTGTCTGGCTTTACACTAGGCTATCTTTGATCGGGTCTGGAATGGCTATGCGTTTCGGTTTAATTCTGGGTGACCAGCTTCATCATCAGCTTGCTACGCTTAAAGCACTGGACCGTACCCGGGATGTGATCCTGATGGCCGAAGTGGTTGAGGAAGCGACTTATGTCACCCATCATCCGCAGAAAATTGCCCTGATTTTTAGCGCGATGCGGCATTTTGCCAAAGAACTCAAAGCAGAAGGCTGGCGTGTACGTTACCACACCTTTCAATCCGGCAGTCCGATTCGTAGCCTGCTGGATTTCGTACAGGCACAGCGACAGCTGTTCCCCGTCACAGAACTGGTGATGACTCAATGCGGGGAATACCGCCTGCAGCAGATTGAACAGCACTGGAGCCAGCAGCTGCAACTGCCGGTACAGTATCTGGATGACGAACGTTTTTTCTGCAGTCCAAAGCAGTTCCGGCACTGGGCCAGCCGCTACCAGACGTTGCGCATGGAATATTTTTACCGGGAAATGCGCAGGCAGACCGGTTACTTGATGCAGGGACAGCAGCCGCTTGGACAACAGTGGAACTATGATAGTGCCAATCGCAAGGCCTGGTCAGGCAGTCCGCCTTTACCTGAACCCCTCTGCTTTGAGCGCGATCAGATTGATCGGGAGGTACTGGAACTGGTTGAACGTGAATTTTCCCGGCATCCCGGAAGCCTTGCCGATTTTCGCTGGGCCACCACGCGCAGCGATGCCCTGCGAGTATTGCAACATTTTATTGACCACAGTTTGCCGCATTTTGGTGATTATCAGGATGCCATGGTTCAGGGTGCAGACACGCTGTTTCACAGCCTGCTCTCGCCTTATCTGAACTGCGGCCTGTTGCTGCCGCGAGAAGTCTGTGATGCGGCAGAAGCGGCTTACCATGCCGGTCATGCGCCACTGAATGCCGTGGAAGGGTTTATCCGGCAGATTCTGGGCTGGCGCGAATATGTCCGTGGGATTTACTGGCTGTACATGCCGGAATATGCCAGCCGCAATGCACTGCAGCACTCAGCGCCGCTGCCGCAATTTTACTGGACCGGCCGTACCCGGATGAACTGCATGGCACAGTGTTTCCGCAATACCTTTCAGCAGGCCTATGCACATCATATCCAGCGTCTGATGGTGACCGGCAATTTTGCCCTGTTAACGGGTGTAGACCCGCAGCAGATCAGCGAGTGGTATCTGGCCGTCTATGCCGATGCCTATGCATGGGTAGAACTGCCGAATACGCTAGGCATGGTGATGCATGCCGATGGCGGCTTGATGGCCAGCAAGCCCTATGCCGCTTCGGGCAATTACATCCATAAAATGTTGGATTACTGCAAGCACTGTAGCTACAAGGTCAAAACCCGTACCGAACCGGACAGCTGTCCGTTCAATAGCCTGTACTGGTATTTCATGATCCGGCATGAAGCGACATTCCGTACTCATCCACGTATGGGCATGATCTATCGGCAGCTGGATAAACTGAAAGATCAGCAGCAGATCATCAGCCATGCCCAGCAGCTTCTTAGCCGGATTGATGAGTTATAAACCATGAAAAAACAGCATCTCCCTGAAAAAATCTGTATCCACTGCTTGCGTCCTTTTACTTGGCGCAAAAAATGGCAACGCTGCTGGGAGGAAGTCAGATACTGTTCTGAACGATGTAAACGTGAGTCCAGACAGCGGTCAAAATCAAACGCTTAGAAACGCTTGTATTGCCGTGAACAATAGGCCCGTATCACGTCGGGTGAACGCAGTTGCAGATGTTTGGTTTTTCGGCCGGTGACGCGTTCACGCCACATTTTAAAACTCGATGCTTTCATATTTTGCCGCATCAAGCGGATCACCGCCGCTTCATTCAAGCCAAACTCACGCTGGATGGCTTCAAATGGAGTGCGATCTTCCCAGGCCATTTCAATGATCCGTGACAGGTCCGCTCCTACATATTCAGTTACTTTATGCACCACATACCCCTGATTGTTTTCATTTTTAAAATAAAAATTGAGCGATAAAATTTAACGTTATCTCTCTGTGTCTGGGTCAGATCAAGCTGACCGGACTCATCTTAAGAAAACGCAGATGAAGATTTTGTGATTTTTTACATGGATTGTATTTTGTTGCTGTCCTGCAGGGCTTTCAGGCTCAACCTGTGGTCCAACTACCTGCTACCAAAGCCTATCCTCGGATTGTTGTTAATGACATCGTCTGTATCAGACGGTATGCTGATGCTAAAAACACCTTGGGAAATTGTGCTCGAAGTTATTGCCCAGCTCTGTGGCGGTATAGGCTTATTCTTGATAGGCATGATTATAATGACCGACAGTCTTCAGGACATGGCCGGTGAAACCTTACGGCTATGGCTGACCAGATTTACCGGAACACCATTTAAATCTATGTGCTCTGGTATTGGTCTGACCTTGATTGTCCAGTCCTCTACAGCCACGACGCTTGCGACAATCGGTTTTGTCGGAGCCGGAGTATTGAGTTTTTCCCAGGCGATTGGGGTGATTATAGGGGCCAATATCGGAACAACAAGTACCGGCTGGATGGTGGCTTTACTCGGGGTGAAGTTTTCTATCACCACTTTTGCCTTACCCGTGATTGCTGTAGGCGCGTTGCTCAAATTATTAGCCCATGGCCGTTTGGCATTATCCGGTTTTGCGCTTGCAGGTTTTGGCCTGATTTTCTTTGGAATTGAGCAATTACAGCTTGCGATGTCAGGTCTGGCTCAACAAGTCGATTTGTCCATTTTCCACTATGATTCATTCTGGCAAAAGCTGTTTCTGGTCTGGATCGGACTGATCATGACGGTGTTGCTACAGTCTTCCAGTGCCGCTATTACGGCGACTTTAGCTGCTTTAGCCAGTACTGCGATTGACCTGCAGCAAGCCTTGTTACTGGTGATTGGGCAAAATATCGGGACAGTTGCCACGGCGGTACTGGCCGTGATTGGCGGTTCAGTGAATGCCAAACGGACTGCAGCGGTTCATGTGGTCTTCAATCTAGTCAGTGCGATATTTGCTTTCTTTTTGTTGATCCCCCTATTTAACTGGGCCTACCATCATATTCAATCTATTGCTGAATGGGATGAAGTGGTCATTGTGGCAGCATTTCATACTTTATTTAGCTTAATCGGCGCATGTATTTTTATGCCGTTGATCCATCCCTTTAATCAACTCATTTGTAAGTTTTTACCTCAGAAAAAGTCCGGTACCCTAGAAATTCTGGACGAATCCAATCTGGATATTCCAAGTGTGGCCATCATTGCCGCGAAAAAAGTGACTTATCAAATCCTGATTCAGATGTTTGAGATATTACGTCGTGCCTTTCAGGAGGGCATCAATGTGAGCCCCAAGGAATTACCGCAACTAGATCAAGAGATTGAGCATCTCGAGGTGTATTTGGAGAAAATTGTGGTGCCAGAGAATCAACAGGACAAACAGCGCCTGACCTCTTTATTACGCATGATGGTTTATATTCGGGTTCTGCGTAGCGATTTGGAAAGTGTTCCCTATGCACTGGCTATTCGGACCCAACCACAGATTTATCAAGTGGCTTTAGATTTTTTAAATATTCTCGAGCATTATGTCACCCATCCGGATTTTTTAGAAAATGCTGAAAAAATTGAGAATTTTAAGCAGGAAGTGACCAATCTTAAACAGTGGAGCGACGAGCATCGGACAGCCTTACGCGAAGAAGTGATGCAATATGCCACCTTGAACCGGCTGAGTGCAGCCCGAAGCTTAAAACTTCTGGCTGCAAAACGCTGGCTGGACCGGTTAATTGCCCATACCAAAAGATTATCCAAGGTGCTGGCTGAACGTTAATGCCGAGAGCAGTTCTTGAATGGTTTTTTGGGCAGAAAGCAAAGTGAAAACTGTGCTCAATCATAAAGACGAGGTCATCTAGAAGGACTCAACTCTGCAAAACTGAGCTCTAGACTCATTCTGATCAGGTGAGTAGGTTCTGTCACGTCCCGGCTATTTTCCCATATGCATGACCTGATCTGCCCTTCCGGTGACTAATTACCTCTATATGTGGAGTATCCATAAGGACTCAACAGTAAAGGAATATGATAATGGTTGACACTTCCATCCATTTTAAAAATGACTGGGATTTCAGGGAAGAAAGTATTTTGATTATTCTTTTTAAACCAGTCTTCCGTTTTAAAAGTGACTTTATAAATTCCTGCTTCGAACTTCTGATTTTCAGGAAAGAGTGCAGTAATACGACCATTGGGCCCAGTATATTGCTGATTCAACTTCACCCATTTATTCCCGGCACTTTTTTCAAGCACTACCTCGACTTGAGCAGAAGGCAGGCCATTTTCTAAATTCAACACATGCACACTTAATGGGTTGGTTTGTGCAAAAGCCATTGAGCTCAACAACAGCGTTGAGAGTGGCAATAATTTTTTAAACATGATGCGTTCCTTAATGATTGAAAATAGACTGAATAGCGTTTTCAGCGCAGTAATGGTCATTTTTCGCCCCTCCTGCACCCGCAACTCCAATTGCACCGACCATCTGATTTTCATAACGCACAGGTACGCCTCCTCCTAACAACAGTAAATTAGATAAACTGGTTAAATTTCTTGCATCCTTGTTTTCATGGGCATTTTGACTTAACAACAAGGTCGCCGTTTTNNCGATAAAGCGGTATAGGCTTTCTTTTCCGCCGCGCCCAGATTATGCGGTCCGACAGTTTCATGCCTGTTTGCCATCAAGGTATTTCCTCCCCGATCAACCACCACCACGGCAATGTTGTGCTGTATTTTTTGACACGCAGCCACCGCAGCATCAACAAGAGTTCGTGCTGCTTGAGAATCAAGTGAATAAACTTGATTCAATTGAACGGTCTGTGCAAAAGTACTGCTACTCATCAGCATTACTGTTGCAATAAGCCCTTTGAGTTTGTTCATCATGATTGCCCTGAATTAAGTTTTAAAAATCTTATACAACCTGAATGATTTGAATCATGACAATCACATTACAAAGTTGTCATCTTCAAAATGAGCCTGAATAAAATGTGTATTCTGATTATCGAAGATGAAGTGAAGATCGCCTCATATCTGGTTAAAGGGTTAAATGAATCTGGCTATGAGGCGCAATGTGTCCATTCAGGGCTAGAAGGCTTGGAAAAGTTAAAGATGCATTCATATAGTTTGGTGATACTAGATGTGATGTTGCCCGATATCGATGGCTGGACGGTCTTAAAAGTATTGCGACAATTTGCCAAGATTCCCGTAATTTTTCTTACCGCAAAAGATCAGGTGATCGATAGAGTCAAAGGTCTGGAACTGGGCGCCGATGACTATCTGGCCAAGCCTTTTTCTTATATTGAATTATTGGCCCGAATTAAAAGCCTGCTTAGACGGCAACACTATGTTCAGGAAAACCAGCTAGAAATTGCTAATCTAAAATTGGATTTGATCCATCATCAAGTCTGGCGTAACGAGCAGCCGATAGAACTCAGTAAAAAAGAATTCAATCTTTTGCGCTTTCTGCTGCGTCATCAAAATGAAATTATTACGCGCAGGCAAATAGCTTCTGAAGTCTGGCATATCAATTTTGATACCGATACAAATTTTATTGATGTGGCGGTACGGCGTTTACGCAGTAAAATTGATGAGGGACAAGATATAAAGTTAATTCATACTGTTCGCGGTTTGGGCTATAAAATTTCGGCAGAGAAATAATGTTTAAACCCATCCGTTCGCTAGAACTACGGTTAACGCTATTGGCCACAACTTGTGCTGCGATGGTCCTGTGTGCTGTGGCATTGATGACCTATCTGGGCATCAACCAGATTTTAATTGCTCAGCAAGACCGGGCTTTGGTTGAACGGATTGAACGTCTGGAAATTTTGCTGCAAGACAGTCGCAATATTGAACAGATTATCGCACGTCCGAAGCTGTATCAAAACATGCTCGGAAACCAGGATAATCTGTTTTTATTGATGCAGAGTGATCGGATTCTGATCAACATCAACCCTCTTGGCATTCCGCTGCCTGAATTTACCCATCAGCCCCAGATTCAATTCCGTGATTTATCGGCTCATGCTTACCCCACCCGTATTGCGTGGAAAACCATTCAAATCAATCGACAGCCCTATGTATTAGTTGCAGGCAAACAGTGGTCTGAACGTCTAGCTATCCTCTCACCTTTTCAAAAAAATCTCGTGATCTATGTGGTTATAGGCATCTTGGCGATTTTCATACTTTGTATCATGGCCAGTCGTCTGGGATTGAGAGCATTAAGAGTACTGCGAGAACAGACTCATGCGATTAATATTCACCAGCTTGAGCAACGACTCAATCTGGTTCATCCTCCCCAAGAAATTAAACAGCTAGCATCCGATATCAACGCCATGCTCGACCGTATTGAAATGGGATATAGCCAACTGAACCGTTTTTCCGAAGATATTGCGCATGAATTCAGGACCCCATTGAATAATTTAATCGGACAAACCGAAATTTTACTCATGGGTGAGCGTAGTCCCGCACAGTATCAGGAAGTCTTGATTTCCAACCTGGAGGACTATCAACGTTTAAAAAGAATGATTGACAGCATGTTATTTCTAGCCCGCGCAGATGCGCATAAAGTTTGCTTAAACAGGCAGAAGATTCAGCTTCAATTATTTATAGACAATATATTCAGCATTTTCGAGTATCAAGCAGAAGAACAACACTGTAATTTTGTTTTAAAGCTCGAAGCAACTGAGTTAGCGGCAGATCCAGAACTGTTACAACAGGCACTGTATAATCTGGTCTCCAATGCACTGATTCACGGCGGCAATCATCGAACGATTAATGTGCGTAGCAATCGAAAGACCATCAATAACATATCTATGATTGCATTATCAGTAATCACCAGTGGCTTAGAGATTGCCCCTGAGCATTTGACGCATCTGTTTGAGCGATTTTACCAGTGCAATGCCAGCAGACAAAATACTCATCAAACCGGCGGTTTGGGCCTGTCGATTGTGGCATCCATTATGATGCTTCATCAAGGAACGTATCAGGCAGTCAATAGCGCAGAAGGCGTATGCTTTGAGCTAATTTTCCCTGAAATGTAATTCACTTTTATTTCATATAGCGTATGAAATCACTCTAAATTTTTTATCTCTAAGATAAGCAATATTTTAAATCCTAATCTCCGAGATAAAAAAAATGAATCCTACTAAAAAATTAACGCCATCATAGAACTCGATTTTTTTATTCATGTAATATAAAACATGCGAGCCAAAGCTCCCATGTTTATTCACGAATTTTTATGTTTTATTCGATCCGTTATTGAATTTCTAAAGCTACCCAACCCATACATACTGACTAAAGTATACTCATTTTGGAAAAGTTGGATCATCTTACCTAGAATCGGCATTGATACTTTAATTCATTTGAAAAGTTTGACCTGTGAACGTCTTCATGAGGTTTACTCCTGATCATCGGGATGAGCGGTAATTCACTCAATCATAGGTCAGTCCTATAAAACTTACTGTATCCAAGCTCGTCCAACCCCCTTCTAACTCACAGCTCGTACTTTCTGCTTGCTGGATCTCCTGTACAAAGCTATCTGCCTGATGGGACTTAATTTCTGAATTTCTGGAATGTTAAAATTCTGTTCTGCCAGTCGAGTACAACCTTCATGCCTCAAGTCATGAAAGCGTAAATCTCTAATCCTCAATATTTTACAAGCATCTCTAAATTCTTTGCCTAAACTTTTAGGATTTAGAGGTAATAGCAAATTTTCATCATGTCCAAGCTTCAACATCCGTTTACAAACTTCTGACTGCTTTCATCTTTTAATCATTTCCTTAAAGGGATCAAGGAGATCCAATGATTTATGATTGCCTTTGGAGCCATTCGGATTCTTTAGGTCATGCACTTTCCATGCAGAATGATGCGAATCATAATCACGAAGATATAATCGTGTTAATTCTGCTTTACGTCTGCATGAGAAAATAGCAAGCCATATAATCACATGCATTGGGTACTTAGAACCATAACGGTTTAGCTTCCAACATTCTGAAAAATACCTCGTCAAAGCAATCAATTCATCTGCTGAAGGGGCTCGGTCTGTTTTGTGACTGGAGGATATCTGGCGAGTTTTTCTTCACTGAGCCGCAGCCTTATCAAAACCATTTAAATCAATATCCATTTTCCAGATAACAGCAGCATGAGAAAGCACACCCCATATATGTAAAAGCTCAGGTGGCTACGTACTAGTCGCAATTGGTTCAAGTTCGAGACGAGGAATGCCGTCTTTGTTAATGCAACATGCTCGGCCAAATGTACTGATTTTATTTTTGTGATAATATTGCGCGCGATTGGCAGCTTCTTAATTAAGAGCAGAGAATAGCGTTTCGTCCTTCCGCACTCGCTCCCGAATTCATCCAAATATTTATCTATGGCATCTGATAAGGTCAAATCAATGAGCCGTTCCTTGCCAAGCAAAATATCAGGATTTTTTGAATTTCGACCTCTGGTTTCTTAACCCGGTTTTCAGCCAACCTCTTTGAGTGAAATGTTTTACTTTCAGAGAAAGCAGGAAAGCCCTTTCGATTGATTCGAATCGCAGCACGATAGTTAACTTTACCATCTGCCCCTTTCCTTGCTGTAATTGACCCCATAATTTACCCCACAACCTGTTTTTTTGATTATGGTGTAAATGTAAACCCATTAACCCGCCTAAACACAGGTTAAAACAGATTCGTGCAGGTTGCGAAACACAGATTAAAGGTATGATTTTTAATGACTATTAACAAAAACATTGAAAACACTCAATCTCCACGAATCAGTGTTGCGCCGATGATGGATTGGACTACCCGTGACTATCGTTTTTTTGCTCGCCTGTTTAATCCGAATATTATTATGTATACTGAAATGGTGACGACGGGTGCCATTCTTTTTGGCGGTGCAGCACGCCATTTGGACTATAACAACGAAGAACATCCGATTGTGCTGCAACTCGGTGGCTCGAATCCGAAAGACCTTGTGACCTGTACTAAAATGGCACAAGACTGGGGCTATGATGAAGTCAACCTGAATGTGGGCTGCCCAAGCGACCGCGTACAAAACAACAAAATTGGCGCATGCTTAATGGCAGAACCCGACCTGGTGGCTGAATGTATTGCTGAAATGCGCAATGCGGTAGACATTCCGGTTACCGTGAAACACCGTATTGGTATTGATGACATGCAATCCTATGAAGAAATGCTGCATTTTGTCGATACCGTTGCAAAAACTGGTTGTGACAATTTTATCGTGCATGCACGTATTGCCCTGCTTCAGGGTTTATCGCCGAAAGAAAACCGCGACGTTCCGCCTTTACGTTATGAAGATGTGTACCGTTTAAAACAAGACCGTCCGAATCTGCTGATTGAAATTAACGGCGGGGGCAAAACCTTTGCCGAAACACAACAGCATTTAAAACATGTCGATGGGGTGATGATTGGGCGTGAGGCTTATCACAACCCATATTTATTGGCTGAACTAGGCCAACTCTGGAATCTGGAAGCCCCTGACCGTTTTGAGATTATGGCGCAAATGATGCCGTATATTGCCAAACGCATGGAGGAAGGTGCCCCGCTTTCTATTATCACCCGTCATATTTTAGGCTTGTTCCAGAACTTGCCAGGTGCACGAAAATGGCGTCAGGCGTTAAGCGGTGGCAATGCCAAAACCCTAAAAGATGTAGAAACAGCTCTGATCAATATTCAGGAAGCGATGCAGCGTACTGAAGAATATATGAGAGAAAATCAGGTACGTTTGGCTTCAAATTAATCGCAAGCATCCTCATAAAAAGCAATGCCAGTCCATTCAGCAATGGGCTGGCATTTTTATTTTAATTCTTCATGCTGCTTGCTGCTTAGTGAAGTACGATTGACACAGCTCATATAATGATCAATGAAAAGTAGTAAAGCAGCTTAATCTCTGTTTTCAGCCTTTTTCTGACCCTAAACGACAAATAGGTATAAAATCATTGACGATTATAAATAGCATGGCCTTGATCTTTAACAGCAGCAATTTTTTTGCCTTCCAGTTTAGCTTGTTCCAACTTACCTGCCTGCACCAATGTTCTGGTTTTGTCAATCTCCACCACTAATTGATCAAACAAGGCAGCTGAACTTGGGGCTTTCGCATCATGAGTTTTTAAGTCCACTTTTTTAGAGTCTAAGGCTGCAGCTTTCATATTGTCCAGCGCTTGCAGTGCATCTTGCTGATTTTTGGCCTTATTAAATGCTTTAAAGTTTTTAGCAAGGGCTTGCATATCATGTTCAAGAGCACCGTGTGCAAAACTCAGGCTACTGGACGATAAAGCAAGGGAAAATATTACTGCGGATAAAGTTTTTTTAATCATGTTGATGTCCTTGTAAAGATCCGTTTCAAAAACAGGAAAGGCTTATTGTTACAGTTAAGTTGTTCTAAACATTTGTGCTTCAAGCATTAAACGTAGTGTAAATTGCATAAAAAATGCAACGGATTCGTTGCATTTTAATGAATAACTTCAGCTGTATTAAACCGGCTCTATTTCATGTTGCAAGGCATCATGAATCGCTTCCACCAGCTGCCGGGCAATTTCCTGTTTGGAGGCTTTTTCCAGCTCACGCTTCTGCATTTGATACTGCTCGGCAAAGAACACAATCATGGCATTTTCATCAGAGGCAAAACCGATATCCGGCCGTGATACATCATTGCAGGCAATCATATCCAGTTTTTTAGCCACCAGCTTGCCTGCTGCATATTCTTCAACATTCTGGGTTTCAGCGGCAAATCCGACCATGAATGGACGTTTTTGTTGCTGGGCAATGGTTGCCACGATATCCGGGTTTTTAATTAAAGCCACATTCAGCTCATCACCGGCTTTCTTGATCTTATGCTCGGCCACTTGTGCTACGCGATAATCTGCGACCGCAGCCGTTGCAATAAAGATATCGCAACCGTCATCCAGCATCTGCATACTGGTTTCCAGCATTTTGACCGCAGATGACACATTAATACGGCGCACACCATTCGGCGTGTCCAAACTTACCGGGCCTGCAATCAGGGTTACTTTAGCACCGGCTGCATAACAGGCAGCGGCCAAGGCGAAGCCCATCTTGCCGGTACTGTGATTTGAAATATAACGTACCGGATCAATCGCTTCGCGAGTGGGACCTGCGGTAATCACCACATGTTTACCCGCCAGCAGGCCAAATTTTTCCGCAATCGCGCGCTGTGCTTTATGGAAGTATTCGGTCACTTGTCTTGCTAAATCTTCCGGCTCAGGCATACGTCCCAGACCGACATCGCCACAGGCTTGTGAACCGGCATCCGGCATAATCACATGTACGCCATCTTCAACCAGCGTATTTAAATTGCGCTGCGTCGCTTTGGCCGCCCACATTTGCTGATTCATGGCAGGTGCTACCCAGACTGGTGACTTGGTCGCCAGATATAGGGTACTTAACAGGTCATCGGCCAGACCGTTAGCGAATTTAGCCAGCGTGTCACAACTTGCAGGTGCAACCAGCAATAAATCGGCCCAGCGTGCCAATTCAATATGCCCCATCCCTGCTTCAGCTTCTGGATTGAGTAATTCAGTATGCACCGGATTTCCCGACAGGGCCTGAAAGGTCAGTGGCGTAATAAAAGCCTGTGCCCCGTGCGTCATCACCACACGCACATTAAAGCCCGCATCTTTTAAACGACGGACCAAAATGGCACTTTTATATGCCGCAATACCGCCAGTTACCGCTAAAACAATGTTTTTATTTGGAATCACACTCAAGTCGAAGCTCACGAACAGGCTACCTTTCTGTTGCAGTGGCGCTCACAATAGCATTAAATAAAGTCATACCCAAGTCAGCGACTGGGTATAATATCCCTCACTAATAATAAAAAAGTCTAAAAACAATGAATTTATCGATCAAACACTGGCCTGAACAGGAACGTCCACGCGAAAGGCTGATTCAACAAGGCGCAGCTAGCCTGTCAGATGCGGAACTGCTGGCCATCTTTTTACGCTCCGGCTCTAAGCAACATTCTGCCGTAGAACTTGCCCGCATGCTGTTGCAGCATTTTGGTGGGCTTAATCCTATTTTCGATGCCGATCTTCAGGATTTAAGCCAGTTTCATGGCATTGGTGCCAGCAAATATGCCCAACTGATTGCGGTGAAGGAGTTGGGACGGCGCTATAGTTCAGCGCATTTGCAGCAGGAGAAAATTGAACTGAATAACTCAAGGACCTTACTGGATTTTTTGAAATTTGAATTGCTGGGTGAAAAGCAGGAAGTTTTTGCCGTACTTTGTCTCGATCCGCATTTAAGAAAAATAAGCTTTAAAAAAATGTTCTATGGATCACTTAATTCGTGTGAAATTTCTACAAATCAGTTGCTGCGTCATGCTATCAATCAACATGCCAGTAGCATCGTGATTGCGCATAATCATCCTTTGGGTATGCCACAGCCGTCCAATACCGATATTGAACTTACCCAGCGTATTTTAACGGCCTGTCAGTTATTGGAAATCAAGCTGATAGATCATTGTATTGTATCGCCGGAAGGAACGTGCTCGCTGGCTGAACTGGGATTGATTTAAGCTGCACAAATAATTGTAACCAATATTGACAACAGCCCGGCTAACATTGAAGATCAACAAAAATTTTGCTGATACTAATAACATGATTGTTCGTGATCAACCTAGTGTATTCAAGCTGCTCTTTTCCTGGCGTGGGACCATCCTGCCCAAGGTTTTGCCGCCTTTAGGTGTGGTCATGCTGATCTCCTCAGTGATTGGCGGGCTGTCTTATATTGGTTACTTTCATTTTCCGGAACTCCCCCTGGTTGGCTTTACCCTCATTGGTGTCGTGCTGTCCATTTTTCTTGGCTTTAAAAATACTGCCTGTTATGACCGCTGGTGGGAAGCCCGCAAACTGTGGGGCATGCTGATTGCCAATGCACGGCATTTTGACCGTGACTGTCGCATGTTCAGTCAAGGACGCCGTGAACGGATCATCCAGCATGTCATTGTGTTTGCCAATGTCTTGCGTGACCGTTTACGTCATCAAACGGCCAATCCCCTGGCTCTGGTGGAAACCAGCGGTATGAGCCCCCAGGCCTTAACCCAGCTTTACCAGCAAGCCAATGCCCCGCAATACACCTTGAGCCTGATTCAGTGGGAGTTAATGCAGGCACTTAAAGAGGGTGAAATTTCCGATATTATTTATACCCAAATGAACCAGCATGTGACTGAATTGAGTCTGGTTCAAACCGGTTGTGACCGTATTGCCACCACGCCTTTACCTTTTGCTTACTCGGTGTTGCTGAACCGTACCGTGTATTTTTTCTGTTTCATGTTGCCGTTCAGCCTGGGGGCGACCTTGGGCTTGGCCACACCTTTAATGGTCGGTATTTTGGCTTATACCTTTTTAGGTCTGGATGCCTTAAGTTCAGAAATTGAAGAACCTTTTGGTACACAAAGCAATGACTTACCTTTAGATTCAATGGTACGCACCATTGAAATTGAACTGCTGGGAACTTTAGGTAAACCAACCCCGCCACCGATTCAGGCACAGGATCATAATCTGCTTTAGACCCTCTTCCCCTTGCGGAATATATTCCTCATCCCAGAGGGAGAAGGAGCTTTTATCCTTTCTAAATTTTAATAATGGATATCGCCTCTCCTTCCAGGAGATGAGAAGTGCCACTTCGCAAGGGAGAGGTCAAACAAAACTCTCCCAAATCCCGATTTGCCCTTTCTTAAGGCGCGGAATATTGCCCAACTTGATCCACGGCATGTTATCTCCGTGGAAGTCACTTCCTACCGATACTTTGAGCTCAAACTGTTCAATCATCCGATCCACCATCTGCCGGGTTGAAGCCGGTTCGATTGCAGGTGGAAGCTCTATGGCATCTCCACCAAACTGGGCAAAAATTTCAATCAGATAACGAATATTGGTGGCAGATAAATCGTAACGGGTGGGATGTGCCAGCACGGCGAAACCTTGACTCTCATGAATCACCTGAATGGTTTCCTCTAAACCCAGGCCATCAAATTTCACATAGGCTTTTTTGCCTTCTTTAATATATTTATCAAAGGCCTGCTGAGGTCGGCTCACATATCCTTTTTCCACAAGGGTTTTGGCAATATGCGTTCGGGTAATCCGGTCTGCCACATCCTCCACTTTGGCAATGACATCCGCGTAAATATCTTCACCAATCAACGGAATCAGCAAATCGCAGATCTGTTTGGCTCGAATCGCCCGAATCTGTTTTTGCTGTTCTAGTAAGGTGAGTAAAGGTTGCGGATTTTGCATATTCAACGCAACCACATGTACAGCATAGTTTTTTTTCGTTGCCGGACGTGACCATTGGCTGGAAATTTCCACACCGGAAATAATATGCAACGGCAAATCCTGTGCAATCTTTTCAGCTAATTTTAAGCCATCCATGCTATCGTGGTCCGTCAGCGCAAGGGTATGAATACCTTTTTCTACGGCCGCATGCACAAGTTGTTCTGGAGACAAAGTTCCATCAGAAATATTACTATGTGTATGTAAATCTACGCCTTGCATAACTTATACTATGTCATTTATTTGATCAGATTTAGATACTCTAACATGAAAGCACTTTTAGACTTTGTGCCACTCATTATTTTCTTTTATTTATATAAAACTGTTGATCCAAAAGATACCGATCATCCGCTATTACATTTGATCGGTTCGGCAGGGGGTGTAGATAATAATAACATTTTGGTGGCTACCGCAGGTCTGATCATCTCAATGCTGGTGGTTTATGGCGTGTTATTTGTCACCCAGAAATTCCGCTTGGATAAACAGCAATGGATTGTGCTGTTTATGACCGTCATTTTTGGTGGTATCACCTTAATGCTGAGCGATGATTTTTATATCCGGCTAAAAGCAGCTCTTTTAAATATTGTTTTTGCAGGTGCTTTCCTGCTTTCGCCTTATTTTACCAAAGACAAAAATCCACTGATTCAGCGTTTATTTGGCCCTATTTTCAATTTAACCGCAAAAGGCTGGAAAAATTTGAATTTCGCCTGGGCGGGAATGTTTGCCTTCATGTCGTTCTTGCATGTTTTCTTCGCATTTTTATTTGCTGGCGGAAAATATTGGGGCGAATTTACTGCATTTGGTGACATGATTGTGATGTTTTCCTTTATCATTATTCAGTTTATTGTCTTGCGCAAACATTTTAAGTCGCCTGAAGCCTAATTCAGCTCAACTGATCGAGAAAGAATATGCCTTTATTCGTGGTAACTTGTACTGATAACGAAGGTACAGTCGAAAAACGTCTAGCTACACGTCCACAACATTTGCAACGTCTGCAAAAATTAAATGATGAGGGTCGTTTAATTGTGGCAGGTGCGATGCCTAAAGATCCAGGCAATCCACAGGCAGGTTTTTATGGCAGCACGATTATTGTTGACTTTGAAACCCGCGAAACACTGGATGCATGGTTACAAGATGAGCCTTTCTTAAAAGAAGGCGTATATGGTCATATTGATGTGAAACCTTTTAATAAAGCTTTCCCTCAAGGATAAAATCATGCGTGTTGTAGTTTCAAGCTTATTGGGTTTCTCTTTAATCTGTTCAACAGCTTGGGCTGTAGAACCTGCTCCTGCTCCAACACCTGCTGTAGCCCCTGCTGCTCAAGCAACGACTGCAACACCATCTGCACAGCTGCCAAAGCCACAAACTTTAGCTGCCAATAAACCGGGTACTGTTCCTGCTGCCAATCTGGATGCCAATGGCTTACCTGTGGAGGCCAAACCTCTAACCGCAGAACAAATTGCCAAGAATAAAGCCGTGCAAGATGCCAAAGTCAAAGCGCTGGTTAAAGATCAGGCCACGCGTTTACAGCAACTGGAAAAAGCCAATTTAGATGCCTTGTCACAGAACCAGGAACTGCAATTGAAAAACGACAGTCTGGGTGTTCAGGTGCAAGTGTTGCAAAGCGAACGTAGTGCCCAGATGTTTTTATACGGTGCAGCAACAATTGCCGTTGGTGTGTTGCTGGGCTTCCTGATTGCCAGTTATGTCTACACCAAACGCCGTCGTCAGTGGTAATGGCGGTATTAACGATATCATGCAATTTTTACGGGTTGATTTAAAGGTAATTTAGGTTTTGTCTAGACCCATTCAAACTGCCGATCTGGATTGGCAACATGTCGATGGAATTGATGTTCCCGTTTCCAAACAGTTTGGCGATGTNNCACCGTTTCCAAACAGTTTGGAGACGTTTATTTCTCTAAAGATAATGGCCTGCTTGAAACACGGCATGTGTTTCTAAATGGCAACGATTTATCTACCCGTCTGGCAAAGCTGAATGATTTCGAATACTTCTGTGTCGGTGAAACCGGTTTTGGTACCGGTTTAAATATCCTGGCCCTGTGGCAGCTCTGGCAACAGGCCCGTCCACACAATCGCAGTCATTTACATGCTATCTCGGTAGAAAAATTCCCACTAAGCAAAGCTGACCTGATTCGTGCCTTAAATGCATGGCCGGAACTTAAGCCCTTGGCTGAACAACTGCTTGCACAATATCCGATGCCGATTGCCGGCTGTCACCGTTTATCTTTCCCTGAACAGCGTTTTAGCCTGGATTTATGGTTAGGTGATGCACATGAGGTCTTTCCGGTCATGGAAAAAACGGCAGCAGTCAACGCATGGTTTTTAGATGGCTTTGCGCCCTCCTGTAACCCGGATATGTGGGAAGAAAATGTTCTCAACAATATTGTGCGTTTATCGGATGTCGGGACAACTTTCGCTTCATTCAGCGTGGCTGGCGTACTGAAACGCGGCCTGAAAAATCACGGCATTACCATTACACGTCCGCGCGGTTTTGGACATAAACGGGAAATGCTTAAAGCCATCTGGAATGCGCCTGAACAACAGTCAGAATTTTCAAATGATTTAGATTCTACTGAAAAAAAAGCCGAACTAAGCGCTACGGTTTTTAAACAGTGCCAGATTGCGATTATTGGCGCAGGAATCGCAGGGTTAAGCTGTGCCTGGGCATTTGCTCAGCGTGGCCATCAAGTGACCATCTATGACCAGACAGCACCGCTTTCCGGCGGATCTGGCAATCCACTCGCATTGCTGAATCCCAAACTGTGTCCGGTTGAACAAAGCTCAGAACATCTAATGACACTGGCCTGGCAGCATGCATTAAATCATTATGCACAATTCAAAGCTTTCCGTCCGATTCAGGTCAGCCAGTTAGCATTGAAAAACCCTGAAGTCTTATTAGGCTTGGCAGATGAATATCCGCAAGGGATTGTTGCAACACAAGCAGCCGATCAACAAGAGATTGAAACTGATTTTCCGAGCTTAAACTTACTCGAAGCAGGTGCTGTTTCACCGCATCAACTGCGTGATGAAATTTTGGCACATGCTCAAATTGATTATCAGCAAGCCAAGATCATGAGCATTCAACAACATGACAAAGTTGAACTGTTTGTCCAAGAAAATTTATTAGCTGAGTTTGATCATGTAATTGTCTGTGCTGCACGTGAAACAGCACAATTCTTTGAAAATTTTCCAATACTTAAACCGATTCGTGGACAAGTCAGTTGGGTAAACAATAAAAAGCATCCCCTTAGCCAAGACACAGCATACAGCTACGGCGGTTACTGTATGCAGCTCGATGCAGATCAGCTTATTTTAGGCGCATCATTTTATCCAAACAGTGATGATGAGGAAGTACTCCTGGAAGATCATGTGCATAACTATGAACTGATGCACAATGTTTTTCCTGAATATGCCANNAGGATTACTTTCCTGTCGTGGGGCAGGTGAGAGATGATCAGCAGATCCATACATTGACGGGTCTGGGTTCGAAAGGCTTTTTATTTGCGCCACTGTGCAGTGAAGTTTTGGCAGCGCACATCTTAGGGGAAGCCTGCCCCATGCCTGCAAACTTGCTCAAAAAATTGAACGCGACACGTTTTCAGAAGAAAGTGAAAGCGAAGAAGCCTTATTTTAAACCTCAGATATAGAGTCCTATTTTAAGCAAGTTCCCTCTCCCTATCTATGGGACAGGGCTAGGGTGAGGGTTTTACTTGATATTTTTGAGAGTATGGAAATTTCTTAACTCTTCCTCTCCTAAAAGAAGGGAAAAAGCATTTCCCCATAAAAAAAGCGCCTTGCGGCGCTTTTTTCACAAGATGATCATGCACCTTGTTCTAGTGGCATGCCTGCATCACGAGCAGCGCGAGTGCCACCCATCAGAATGACATATTCACGTGAGCTATCGAGACCCTCTAGCTTCTCAGCTGCACGTGGCGCCTTACTACCACCACCGCATAAAATGTAAATAGGCTGATCCGACTCCACCTGAGTTAAGCTGTCTGCACTTAGGTTATCAATGGGCTGATTAACAGCACCTTTCACATGACCTTCAGCAAAGGCTTTTGTATCACGAACATCCCAGATAATTGCATTTTCTGGGAACTCAAATGTTGTAATTTCTTGTTTACGGATCATTGCGCACTCCTTTGATGTAAACAACACTTGGCAAATGAAGAAAACATCCCTAGCATCTCAGATATTCTTTCCCTTTGTAAAGGTCTAAACCATGCCTTCTTTCGATATTGTATCTGAATTAGAAATTTTTGAAGTAAATCATGCTGTTCAAAACACGCAAAAAGAAATTGCAACCCGTTTTGACTTCCGCGGACAAGACGTTTCTATTGAACTCAATGAAAAAAACAAGGAAATCAAGATTTCGACTGAAAGCGATTTCCAGTGTGAACAAGTCTATAGCATGCTGGAAAATCATTTCTTCAAACGTAAAGTGGATATTCAGGCGCTTGATCCGCAAAAAATGACCGCTTCTGGCAAAAATGTGATTCAAGTGATCAAGCTGAAAGACGGTCTTGACTCGGATACCGCAAAAAAAATTAATAAAGCCATTAAAGAAAGCGGCATTAAGGTGCAATCATCTATTCAGGGCGACAAAATTCGTGTAACGGATAAAAAGCGCGACACTTTGCAACAAGTGATGGCTTTTTTAAAAGAACAACAATTTGGTGTGCCTTTGCAGTTTAACAACTTTAAAGACTAAGGCATTGCTGCCTTAACACGACGAGGAATTCCATGACACCGACCAATCGCTTATCGAAACTGGTAAAAGCAACGGCTAAATTACCTCAGGGCATCCGCAGTAGACTGTGGAGCAAAGTGTTTGGTCGGGTCGTGCCGATGGTGGGCAGTGCCCATATTCGTTATCTGGAAGTCAGCCACGACAAAGTGGTGGTCAAAATTGAAAACCATCGGGCCATGCAAAACCATATTGGCCAGGTTCATGCCTGCGCCATGGCACTGATTGCCGAAACTGCCACTGGTTTTGTCACTGGAATGAATGTTCCGGACTCCTGTATTGTATTAATAAAAAGCTTAAAAGTTGATTTCAAGCGCCCATCCAAAGGTGCAATGATTGCAACCGCCACCTTGACAGACGAGCAGCAAAAGCTCATGCAAAACACCGAGAAAGGTGAAATGCTGGTAAGCGTTCAGGTGACGGATGAATCAGGTGAAGAGCCTGTTCAATGTGAAATGCTCTGGGCCTGGGTGTCCAAGTCACAATTAAAAAACTAATTTGTTTTTTAGTTCTACCCATACCAGCTAAAAAATTAAACTGATAAAAAAAGCCCAATCAGGATTGGGCTTTTTTACTCTTGGAATTATTTCTCTTGCTGCGAAGCTAAAAATTTTTGTTTGACCTCATCCGGAATCTGACGCTTGGCCCCTTTTACATCCACAGCGACAAAGGTAAACACGCCTTCGGTTACACGAGTAGGTTCNNATCCATCCACCAAAGACATCACCACTCCAGTTGGTATCTGCTGGCATTGCAATTGTTTGAAGGGAAAGCGTTCCTTCCGGTTTTACATGAGTATCTGACACGTTAACTCCCAGTATTGGCATTTAAATGTTGATCCAGCCACTGCTGTAGCTCTGTGGATCGTAGCGCACCGCTTATTCTAGCAATTTCATTGGTTTTATTCATCAAAACCAAAGTGGGAATACTACGCACATTAAATGCACCACTGAGTCGAGGTGATTCTTCGGTATTAATTTTGGCAAAAATCACTTTCGGGTTTTGTTTTGCCACTTGTTCAAAATGAGGGGCCATCATCTTGCAAGGACCGCACCATTCCGCCCATAAGTCAATCAGTATAGGCAATTCACTATGGGTAACGAAGTTACTAAAATTATGCTCATTCAACTCTATGGGAGCTAGAGGAATAAGCGCATGTTGACACTGACCACAGTTTGGATTTGCTTCCAGTTTATCTTCCGGTACTCGGTTTCTGGCACCACATGCAGGACATACAATAATCATTTAGCTCACTCCAATATATTGGTGTAAAAATTCTAATTGCGTTGATATGGCTTTTTCAAACCATTGGCCATGATAGATATCAAAGTGTTGCATATCCCATTCATGGTATTGTACATAAGGTGCGATATTGGTCGCTGTTTCACGGCTAGATTCAATTGGAATCAGACTATCCTGTTTAGAGGCAATAAATAAAACAGGCACACTGATTTTACGCACATCCTGAATAGGACGATAACGGATCAGGTTGAAAAAGACGCGTGCAGGAATCTCGCCACTCCAGTAATAATCAGGATTAACAATGGATAGATATCCCTCATAACTATCTGCCGTAGGCATAAAGCATAAACCCTTTTTGCTCACAACGGGCAATGTTTTCGGAGACATCCCCACTTTCGCGCCCATATAATCCTGACTCGATATTTTGAGTGCCTTAGGCAATTGTTGCAAAGGATAAAGCTTGGCACTTTCCGTACCATCGACAAATGGCACTTGCACCATCACCGCTTGGACATTTTTTAATTCTGCCGCTAAATTTAAGGCATAGCCACCACTTAAAGAGGTTCCCCAAAGTACGATACGCCGTGAATCAATCGATTTCCGCGCCACAATATGCGCAATCATGGTTCGCCAATCTTCCAATTGTGATTGAATCGAGACCAGTTCACGTGGACGGCCGGTACTCCCCCCCCAATAACGATAATCAAACAGTACAACGGCATAACCCGCCTGGGCAAAACGCTTGGCATATTGAACCAGTTTAAATTGACGTAAAGCAGCCAAACCATGTGCCATAATAATCACAGCCGGTTTATGTTCGGTTTTGGGACGATAAAAATCCGCAGCAATGACCTCTTGCCCACTATTTACATATAAGGGTTCAACCGTATAGGAATGCATACGCGCTCCAGTGCGTTATTTTATGATTATAATCGCTTATAAAAATTTCAACTGATTAAACTCAAGTTTCAGCTTAATGCTATCATAAAGCATATATCTATTGAGCAAATTATGGAGTGACAAAATGAGCGAAAATGTCGGCTTTGCAGGTCAAATTAGCCCAGAACAGGTAACGCAAGTTGTTGAAAAAGGTTTTAAATCGATTATCAACAACCGTCCGGATATGGAAGGTGGTCCAGAACAACCAACCAGTGCACAAATTGAAGAAGCTGCACGCAATGCCGGTCTAGACTATGTATTTCAACCGGTAGTGGCAGGTCAAATTACTGAAGTCGATGTGCGTACATTTGCCAATCACTATAATGAACTGCCAAAACCTGTACTCATGTTCTGCCGTACCGGCAACCGCTCAAACAATCTATTCCAATTGGCAAAACAAATGGATTTATTGGATGACTAAGCACGTTGTTGATCGTGCTTTTTCTAATTTCATGGTGACCTTTAATACCGATTTGTTTGTATAACCTATTGATTCAATCTATAGGTAAGCTTTGTATCGGTATTAGAGGGGCAAATGACAACTAATAAGTGAAAGCTTTTCAATATTTTAAATTTCTCATCTCTCGCATTCCGGTTATTGATGCGGCCATTTCACATCATTCCATCAATTAAGACCTATGGCTGAACAATTGCAGTATTATTTACTGCCCCATTACCGATAGTAAAGTTTTTAAAGCAGACGGGAGTTGAATTTGCCAAATATGATCATGGCTTACAAAACCTATATTAATGATAGAACGAAGTGACATATGCTGTTGTCTATCATTTAATAAAGTACAAATTAGGATTGTTCCATGAATAAAATTATTCTTCTATTTCTTATTTCATGTGTCATTGTGGGATGTAGCTCGATGGATGTTCGGCCTACGGTTGGAGTGAGTGTGGGAACTTCAATTTAAAAAATCCGATAAAAAAACAGCGCCGAAGCGCTGTTTTACNNAAAAAATAAAAAAAAAAAAAATCCAAAAAAAAAACAGCGCCGAACCGCTGTTTTTAACTCTTTATTTACAGTAATTAATAATACCATAAGGGCTTTGGTTATTGATCGATGGTGTATATGTCCAATCAGATTTATCAAAATCTGTAGAAACTGCTGGTAACATCACAGTACGATAACCATGTATTGGTAAATTAGATAAAGCGGCTTTAGCACCAACTTGCACTTTTAACCAGTTTGCATATGCTTTTGGATAACGTAATTCAAAGTCAAACTTTCCGTCTTTATCTGTTGTGTAAGTTGCGGTATAAGGATTTGCATCACTAGCCCCAATAAAACGAACAGTATTTAAAGTTTCCAATATATCAACACCGTTTCTATCTTTTTCGCCTGTAATAGTTACATTACGATCATCATAAGGTGTAGATAAATCATCATTATCAGGCACTGAACAAGAAAGAGGTAAAGATGTTGGTGGTAAATATTGGGCCCAAGACTTGTCTTTAGTTACTGGATCTTCAACAACAGTCCAAGCACCTCGTGTAAATTCGACTGCACGAATATCCATTGTCACATTTTGATTCGCTACAGGACGACCATCTAAATCTACAAGCTGAACAGACGCATTCCAGTTGTAATAAACTCCAGTTGGATCATCAATACCCACTTTGTTCGGATTCATTACAACTGTAATTGATCCTTGTGTAGCTGGCACTTCTGCATTAATAACATCCACTAAGTAGCTTTGGCGACGCTCGGTTGAATTTGAATCTTTTACTATAGCCTCTACAGTTAAGTCATCGTTAACAAAATCGACTACATCATATCCATTCGCACGAAGACTCTCATCTACAACAACTGTAAATTTCACCCAACCATTTTCATCACTCGTAAGTGTAGATGCTCCACGAATATAAGCACCATTTTTTTGGTAGTTTGGAATAGATAATGTTACAGCTTTACCTGATTGACTAGACCCATTCGTATCTGTAACCAATACAGATACATCTACAGCATCACCTCTAACATGTAGTTTATCTTTAGAGGCTTTCAATTTTAAATCAAGTTGTGGAATTAAGGCAGTTGGAGTATGTACCCCAATTTGAGAAATTTGTTGGGCTTTAGCTCCTTGTGCATTAGTATGTGTGGCAATTAATTGTATTGAGCTTAAATCTGAAAAATTAGACGCTTTCATATCAATTGTAAAAATTGCTTCGCCATATTGATTTGTGATTACTTGCGAAGCACCTTTAATCGTTGTTGCATTTCTTGTATCTAAAATCGCTAAATTCACAGGCTGATTTTCAATACCGCCTTGATTTGCATCTAATAATTTTACAGTAACAAGCGCTGTATCACCTGCTAGACTAAGCGAGGTTCTATTGCTATCTATCGCAAAATGATAGTCATTCACTACATCTTGAACTTCTAAATCCAGTACTGTTCTAATTTCTGCACCATTAGGATTATTGATAGAACCAGTAACTGAAATCTTACTTAATTGTGCTGTTGTCAAACCATTAGGAACATTAAGATCAACAGAAACATTACCCGTTGAAGAAACTAATACACTCTCAGAACTTAATGTAACACCAGCTGCGATAGCTTCGGCATTTAAAGAAAGCCTCATTGGTGTACCTGCAGTATAAGCGCCTGCTTCATCTTTTACTGATGCATAAATCTTAAGCTTATCATTTGCTTTTACATATTTTGTGTCTGTAGTTAATCGTGGATTCAATGCATTCGCAGGCACCACTACTTGGATAACACCTGTCTGTTGAATACGATCACCATTACTTGGACTAGTCCCAACTACTGCAAAAGTAATTCCATTTTTAATTAAACTCGCATCATAACCACCCTCTGCCACACGCACAGTAAACTCTGCAATACCATCACTATTTGTTTTTACAGATGTTTCAGAAAGTGATACACGCGAACCAGCTAATGACGACAAAGCAATAGATAATGTTGTATTAGGTATTAATTTACCATCCTCATCTTTAGCTTTAACTTTGACTTTTACCTCACCGCCAAGAACGGAAACTGTTTGCATGTTATATTCAAAACTAAGATTTGCAAGACTTGGTAATACAACAACAGGTGCACTAACATCAATTTTTCGAGATAGAGTATAAGCTGAACCATCCTTACGGTTAGCACGAACTGCAACTGTAATACCATTGGCAATTAAGTTAGCAGCCTCAGTAGCATTATTCGCTTTTACTTTTATACTAAATACCGCATTACCATTTGCATCAGTAGATATACCAGATGCGGATGCAAGTGAAACGCCATTACTTAATGCAGCTTCATTTAGCCCCAAACCAATTTTTTGATTTGAAAATACTTTGCCATCTGTACCAATAGCTTTTACTACAACTTGTAACGTTTGTTCTGCTGTCCCTGGTGCAACAATGACTGAACCAGGCATCTGAACATCAAGATAATCTAAATCAATTTCACCTTGAGCTGTTGGTGCTTTAAAATTAATACGAGATGTACTTACAGCACCAATACCGCTTGCAGGTTTAGCGATAAGCCCAACACCATTCTCAATAAGTACTTTTTGTTCAGCACTACCACTCGCCTTATATTCATATGTAAATTTCGCATAACCCGTTGAATCAGTAAGTGCTTCAGCAGAACTGATTAAACTCAAACCTAATTTTTGTAATTCAGGAACTGAATATGCTTGCGCAAAGGCAAGATACACAGTTTCGCCTTTTAAGGGACTACCTTTGACACCTGTGGCTTTTACCTTAATCGTAATTGTTTGATCTTTAGTATAATCGAATGCTGAATTAATTGGATCAATTGCTAAATAGCTTAACGCTTCTTCAGATTTCGCTTCATCTTCTACAGTAATTTTAATACTGTTAGTCACATTATTATCTGTAGTAAATGTTGCTGTGATTCCTGCCTTAACTAAAGCATCAATTGCAGCAGAGGTATTTGCATTCGTTTTTAGCGTATAAGTTACATAGCCTGTTTTAAATTCTTGTTCAGCACTTCCATCAAAAGTTACACCATTCGAACTCGCCTCGGCATTTAAACTTAATTTTACTTTCCCTTGAGTTGCTGCTTCACCTTTATTATTAATACCTTTTACAGTGATTATAATAGAATCATTTTTAGCATTAACTTTATATGAAGAGCCTATTTCAAGACGTTGTAAAGCTTGTTCATTTGATGCCGTTGTATCTGCAGTCGTTACTTTCACCGTTGCAGTGGCAAAAATATCCGCTGTATCGACATAAGTTGCTTTAAGATTTATCCTTTGTTGAAATAAAGCAATCGGATAAGAAGATGCGGATTTAAGTGTAAATACAGCATAACCCTTAGCATCTGTAGTCACTTCTTGATCATTAATACTAACGCCATATACAGCACTATTATCTGTAAAGGATAATTTAACTTTTTTATTTGCTAAAAGATCACCATTACTATTCTTTGCTACAACAGTAACCTTAGTGGTACCACCTTGCGCAATAATTGGTGCATCTTCAGTCACAATTTCTAGTTTCTGAACAATCTGTGAAATATCTTTAAACGTAATTGATGCTTTAGCCTGACTCTCAGCCTTAAACTCATCCACTAGTTTAAAATTCAAATCCACTGAGGTTGCAACAAATTTAGAAATATCTTCAGCAGTTAAATCAGAATTCGCGGTAATTGTAAACGTTGCATTTCCAGAACTATCTGTTGTTAAGCTAGAGCCATTTGCAATTGAGAATTTACCTTGCATCTCAGCAGGCAAAGCCAAAGAGATAGTTTGATTAGCCTTTACGCCACCATTTTTGTCTGTGACTTGTGCCGTGATATTTGCAGAGCCTTTTGGCAAATTAAGTAANNTTGCACCTTAAGATTATATTCACTTTGAATAGTGCTTGTTTTTTTAATATTTAATGTATAAATCTGCTTAATTGTGGTTCCATCAACTGTTGCAGTTAATTGAACCTTGCCAGAATAAGCCAATAAAGTTGGAATATTAAGCTCAAATGTTGCTAAGCCGCCCTCAGAAGTCGTTACTAATGATTTGGAACTTGTAACTCCCAATTTATCATTATCAGTAATAGATAAACGTACTGCTTTATTTGCAACACCTCCTCTATCACTGTTTAAGACTTGAACCGAAAATTTCACGACAGAGCTATCATTCGCATTAACTATGACATTACCTGCAGCATCTTTTAGATCTAAGATATTGATACTTTCAGCAACTTGAGCAGAATTATCTGTTGACTCATTAGGCGTAGTGTTGGAATTGCCGCCATTAGCCGATCCCTTACCACCTTCTTGATTAAAGTAACCCTCACTGCCGCCTCCCCCACATGCGACCAAAGCAATTGATGTCGCTAATACGGTTGAATTTGCCCCTAATTTTTTTAAATTAGAAAGTAACGTCATGTTTACACCCACTTTTTATATATAATAATCTGCGCCCTAAAATACACTTTTATGGCTATAACTAAAATTTACTCAAATTAACAAAAATAAGCAATATAATAAATAAGAACACGCAAAGCACCTTGAAAGTTTATATTTATATACACATATATATAAATAATTTATTTATACTCTCGATATTGCTAAAAACTTATTTTCCACAACTAAAAACTATAGACAAATATAGGATATTCAATAAAATATAAAGAATTATAAATTCTCATTTTGGCCAAAGTAGCTAAACTCCACACATATCTAATTTGTCAGATATTTCTGACCAACCTCCTAATCCAAAGTAATTTATTCAAATTTGTATAAATATTAACAAAATAAAATTCTTTATTTAGGCTTAATGATATTCTAAAAAGAAGCTAAATAATTGGATCTCAATATGTACGACATCATTATCATAGGTGCGGGTACAGCACTCATTTCTGCATATAAAGAAGCAATTAAACACACCCAAAATATCCTTATTATTAATGATGGCCCGTGGGATACAACCTGCGCACGTGTCGGCTGTATGCCAAGTANNACTCATTAAAAATCCCCAAAATCCCTATAAAAATAGTGTTGTCATTTAATTTATATTGATTGATATGTAATCATAGTTAGTAGTTTATGTAAACAAAAGCATGATAAATGTTTTACCGTGTTAACCTAAAAAAATATAAAAATGAGAGCTGTCTCACAATGTATGACATTATTATTATCGGTGCAGGTACAGCAGGTATTGCTGCATATAAAGAAGACATTAAATACACCCAGAATATTCTAATTATTAATGAAGGCTCATGGGATACAACCTGTGCCCGTGTCGGCTGTATGCCAAGTAAAGTTCTTATTGCTGCTGCAAATCGTATGCATGATATTCAAACTTCTGACAAAGTAGGTCTTTCTGTTGCACCAGAAATTGATACATCACAAGTCATGCAACATGTGCGTATACTCCGAGATCATTTTACTCATGCCACACTTAAAGATGTAAATAGCTGGCCAACAGAACATAAAGTTTTAGGACAGGCACAATTCATTAATTCTAATACGATAGCGGTCAATGGAAAAAAATATCAAGCGAAAAGCTTTATCGTTGCAGTAGGCTCTACCCCAACCTTTGACCCAGAATGGAAAGAAAAACTAGGTGACCGACTCATCACTTCAAATCAGATTTTTGAATTAGAAAAATTACCTCAATCCTTAGCAGTCATTGGTAGTGGGGTAATTGCTATTGAATTAGCACAAGCCATGCAAAGATTAGGCGTTAAAACCACTGTTTTTGCACGCAGTCGTAAAGTAGCTAATCTAAGCAGCCCAGCTCTACAAAAATTGGCTCAAAAGGAAATCAGTAAAAATTTAAATATTAAATTTGAAACACTACCGAATAAAGTTCAGTTGGGTACTCAGGGAGTCATTATTAACTTTCAGGAAAATGATCAGCCGGAACAACTAAATGCAGAATATCTTCTAGTTGCAACGGGCCGAAAAAGTTACTTAGATACACTTCAGCTCGCAAATATCGATAATGCATTTACAGACCTTAAAAAACTTCCTATCGACAATCAGACTAAACAACTTGGTAATTATCCCATTTTCATTGCAGGTGATGCACATACTAACACCCCTATTCAACATGAAACAGCACATGAAGGACGTGGCGCAGTAAATAATTGCTTAAATTATCCAAAAATTGAAAGTTTAAAGACACTTACACCATTAAGTATTGTGTTTAGCTCACCTGAAATGGCCACGGTTGGAAAAAGTTTCAAACAACTCACTGATGCAAAAATTAATTTTGTTACGGGTAGCGTTTCCTATGAAAAACAAGGACGTGCTTTAATCCTCGGTAAAAATTCAGGTGCTGTAGAAGTGTATATTGATCAATTTTCACGTAAACTTTTAGGGGCAGAATTTTTTATAGAAGCTGCTGAACATATGGCTCATATATTGGCATGGATGATTTCAGAAAATTTAACTGTAGAAGAAATTTTGGAGAAACCTTTCTATCATCCTACTTTAGAAGAAGGTTTAAGAACTGCCTTAAAGCATGCACGACGACAATTAGATGAAATTTGAATGATTACTATTGTGATTGCGTTATTAGAATGATAGGGCTTTTTTATACCTCTTGAATATTTCCACTTCTAGCACACATTATTTCCCACATAAAAAAAGCCCCTGCGTTT
>DKLL01000120.1:19059-19503 GCA_002455755.1 Acinetobacter sp. UBA6641 | reverse complement strand
ATTTAATATGAGTCGGTGTTGGACATTTAGGCGAGCGATAATACGTTCCAAAGGTACCGTAGAGTTTGCCTTGCGCGTTAATAATAGGCGTAGACCAACACGCATTCAGATTTTCTTCTTGGATAAGGGTTCTGAAATTGTTCCAGTTCTGATCGGTAGTTAAATTTTCACAAATCACGAGTTTTCGGTGAAAAGCTGCTGCACCACATGCTCCCACATGTGGACCTATTTTCAAATCAGAAACGGTTTCTATATATCGGTTGGAAAAATGCTGGCTACCACTAATTAACTTTAAAGTTTGTTCTGTTTCTGAGTACAACATGATGGAGACCATTGAATCTGGTATCCGGGCCTCTAACCATTCACTGACGGTCTGAAAGATGATTGCTAAGTCTGCATGTTGCCCAATTAAATTAAAGATGGATTGAGTATCTAAATAACTCG
>DKLL01000120.1:0-19041 GCA_002455755.1 Acinetobacter sp. UBA6641 | reverse complement strand
GTCTTATAGTTATCAATCTTGAGATTGAAAGTCTTGTTTAAATAATAATTCTCTCGTAAAAATCATGGAGACTGAAAGATGAATCCTCTCTTAAAGGGTAAGCAATGTATACATTCGGTTACGTTTCAAATCCAGATTGGATGTTTGTATTAATCGAAGCTGTTTGAATATTTCAGTAGTCTGAAACCATCCCCCAATTATCTTATTTAAGATGGTTAGGTAGGGTTGCATGACTCTGTGTTTAATTAAATCATTAGTCCAAATTTACACACTAATCTAATTAATCAATCTTACTAACTCTAAATATTATTCACTTTTCCCATAAAATATAAAAAAGCTAAAATACTTCAATAGTTACTTAGTACGAAATTAGACCAATCAGCCATCAAATTTTTCCTTTTCTCAAGATAAGCTCCACGTAAGTAAGCTGCTTCTACTTCATCAGGTAGTTTATGTGCTAGTACATGCTCACAGACTTCACGAGGATAATCAGTTTTATCGGCTGACCAATCACGAAATGTTGATCGAAAACCATGTGTTGTAATTACTCGATTTTGTTTTGGATCAATATAGCCTAAGCCATTTTCTTTAAACTTCTGTTCATGCATACGTTTAATTAATGTGGTTAATGACATGTCAGAAAGCATGCCACCACGAGGGGCAGGAAAGATAAAGTCTTGAGGTTGAGTATATTCTTTAATTGATTCAAGCAAACTAATGATTTGCTGGGATAGGGGAACACGGTGTTCTTTTTCTGCTTTCATCCTTTCTTTAGGAATGATCCAAACCTTATTCTTAAAATCAATTTCTTGCCATTTTGCCCCAAAAACCTCGCCAGAACGACAGACTGTTAAAATTGCAAACTCCAGAGCTTTAGGTGAAATTCCTTTTTTCTGTCTCAAGTGCTGAATAAACTCAGCAACCTGTTCATAAGGTAATGATGGGTGAGGACGCGACTCCTGCTTTAAATTCCCCAAGATTGGCTCAAGATTACCTTTCCATTCAGCAGGATTATCACCAACAAAATATCCCATGGCCTTAGCATAATCAAAAATGGTTTCTATACGACCACGAATACGTTTAGCTGTTTCGTTCTTCTCAGTCCAGATAGGTCTAAGAACTTCGGCAATATCGACTTTAGTAATTGTACCAATACTGATATCACCTAAAGTTGGGTAAATATAGGTTTCTAATGTAGAAGTCCACTGTCCAATATGCTTTTCATTTTTCAGTTCACGGGTTTTATTGGCAATAACGACTTTTGCACACTCAAGGAATGTTTTGTCACGAAGTTTCTGAACATACAGCTTTTCTAGTTGTTCTTGTTTATGAGCAATTGGATCAATGCCACTTCGTATTTGTAATCTTAATTCAGTCGCTTTGGCACGGGCTTCAGCTAAAGAAACTTCAGGGTAGGGACCGATTCCAATATCACGGCGATGTGGTTTTAGCTTCCCATCTTTATCCAGACATTTACCTACTACCGCACGCAAAATCCAGACACGAGAATTGCCTTCTACATTCAAGCAAAGACCATCAACACCCCCTACAGAATGTCGCCCAGTCTTCTTAATTTTTGCTACACTGAGAGCAGATAGCTCTTTAGATTTCTTTGGCATGTTCTAACTTACCCCACAACCTACCCCTCATAAAATACTGGAAATGGTAGGATTGGGCAAGACGGCTTAGGATAATAAAAATAATAAATAATTGAAAAATATATGTTTATAATATTATCTTGGATTGCTTAGGACTACTGTTAGACGGACACCGCTTCCGCCAAATTCAAAGCCCCTGTAAAAAACAGGGGCTTTTTTAATGGCTGTGCTTTTTTTCCAGAGGTTGATCTTATATACAAATAGATATTGAAAAAGCATAAATTTTTGAATTGCCAGCTAGTGAAGAACTTGATCTTAAAATACTGCAACAAACTCATAGCAATAAGACTGATAAAAGGTCTCTATAACCCGGTAAGGGCTTTTTATGGCGGGGGGATTATNNTTTTATGGCGGGAGCATTATCAAACCGATAGATATAAAGTTCAGTCCATATATTCAAGAAAGCTATGGATGAATAAACCATTATAAATCTCAGTGTCTAACTAAGTGTTTTTACTGAACTGAATTTATCAATTCCTGTTGTATCCAGTCGACAAATTTTTGAATTAAAGGTGAGCTTTCCTGACTGGAATACACCAGATAGTAGGCACGTCGACCTTCCAGTTTTTTAGTAGAGGCTATCACCAATTTTTTTTCCTTTAATTCCTGTTCGATCAGCATTTGAGGAATTAAAGCCATGCCCATGCCATGATTGGCCGCTACTGACAGCATGGAAAACAGTTCATGCCGTTGTCCTTCAAAGGGATTGCTATGCTTGATGTGATGATGGGCAAACCATTCTTCCCAAATGCTGGGGCGGGTAGTCTGTTGTAGCAAAGGCAGCTTTACCAGTTGCTCTGCATCGAGATCAAAACTGCTCTCATTAATCATTTTGGCATCAGGAAAATACTTTCGAATCAGCGCAGGTGAACATACCGGAACCACATCTTCATGCATTAAATAATGGGTTTGCGTGCCAGGCCAGTGTTCAACCTGCTGCGGTGTACCGGCATAAATGGCAGCATCGAAAATGTTTTCGTTAAATAAAAAAGGTTTGGTGCTGGTTTCCAGATGCACGGTAATTTCAGGGTAACGAGTATTGAAATGATGTAATTTCGGCAATAGCCAGCGCGTGGCAAAGGTCGGAACCACGCCTAGCTTGAGTGTTCCGCCTAAACCTTTGTGCGACATGACATCCAGGGTACTTTGTTCTAGACCCCTTAAATAAGGAATGATGGCTTTATAATATTGCTGTCCGGCATGAGTCAGTTCTACCCCATGACGGGTACGGGTAAACAAACTTACGCCTAAAAAGTCTTCCAGTTGCTGGATTTGCCGGGAAACCGCACTTTGGGTAATAAACAGTTCCTGAGATGCGTGGGTATAACTGGCATGTTTCGCGGCAGATTCGAAACACAACAAGCCCTGTAGTGAAGGAATACTTCGACGCATAGATTAGTCCCGTAAGTGTGCAGATATTTCAAAATGACATAATTTAAACCCTAGCCTATTCGACTTTAGTCTGGAAAACCATTTAATCATGTAATTGATTCGGTGCTCTAAGCCTGAGAAATGGATCATCAAGCATTTAGATATGCAAAAAAAGAATATCTGTATGCAAATTTATCGTTTGAACGGATGCTCATTCACACATAGCATCAAACTCAGATAGAACATTTGCAATGAAAACTGAGATCAAGCAGAGGACGCGATGAATCAAATGGTCAATACTAAAAAAACGGTTAAAGCACAGTTCAATTGGCAAGATCCATTTTTACTGGAACAGCAATTGACTGAAGAAGAGCGCATGATCCGTGATACGGCGCATGCATACTGTCAGGATAAACTACAGCCGCGTGTGCTGGAACAGTTCCGCCATGAACAAACTGATCCAACAATTTTCCGTGAGATGGGCGAGCTTGGTTTACTGGGCCCGACCATTCCAGAGCAGTACGGCGGCGCAGGTTTAAACTATGTCAGTTATGGTCTGGTGGCGCGTGAAATTGAATATGTCGATTCAGGCTACCGTTCTATGGCCAGTGTGCAAAGCTCACTGGTGATGGTGCCGATTAATGAATTTGGCTCAGAAGAGCAGAAACAAAAATATCTGCCGAAACTGGCGACAGGTGAATATATTGGTTGCTTCGGCTTGACCGAACCGGATCATGGTTCTGATCCTGGCAGCATGATCACCCGCGCGAAAAAAGTTGATGGTGGCTACCGTTTGACCGGTGCAAAAATGTGGATCACCAACAGTCCAATTGCTGACATTTTTGTGGTCTGGGCCAAAGAAGTATCACCTGAAGGTAATGTTGGTGATATCCGTGGTTTTATTTTAGAGAAAGGCTGGGAAGGGTTGTCTGCACCAGCGATTCACGGCAAGGTTGGCCTGCGCGCTTCGATCACCGGTGAAATTGTCATGGATAACGTTTTTGTTCCTGAAGAAAATGCCTTTCCTGAAATACGCGGATTGCGTGGTCCATTTACCTGCCTGAACAGTGCCCGTTATGGCATTGCCTGGGGTGCCATGGGTGCTGCTGAATTCTGCTGGCATACCGCACACCAATACACCATGGACCGTAAGCAGTTTGGCCGTCCACTGGCTGCCAATCAGCTGATTCAAAAGAAACTGGCGGATATGCAGACTGAAATTGCCTTAGGTTTGCAAGCAGCATTACGCTTTGGCCGTATGAAAGATGAAGGGATTGCGTCGGTAGAAGGCACCTCGCTGATCAAGCGAAATAACTGTGGCAAGGCACTGGATATTGCCCGTGTTGCACGTGACATGATGGGTGGCAACGGTATCAGTGATGAATTTGGCGTAGCACGTCATCTGGTGAATCTGGAAGTGGTGAACACTTATGAAGGAACTCATGATGTACATGCATTGATTCTCGGGCGAGCGCAGACCGGTATCGCAGCGTTCTGTAACTAATTCATTTAGATCAACTCAGGATGTTCATGCATGAGCATCCCAGAGTACTTTTGTTTTCAAAAATCAAGACACACAGAAAAGGATTCATCGTGAAACATTCTTGTAAAACTCTGTATTTGCAAGCTTAAGTTCAAAAGATGTAGTGATAAAAAGAATAAAGAACCGTTTAAGGCAAATATAGAGATATAGGACTGCCGATGACTCATTTGGGAAAATGAGGAACAAGGAATATGAAAAACCAAATACAAAATGGAGCAGGTATGCTCAATTTACCCTCCAATGTGGGTACGATGCACCGCATTACTAGCCATACATGGAAACTGGCATTTATCTTTGCCTTTGTATCGCTGGTCATTGATGGCGTTGACATTATGTTGCTGTCATTTAGCTTGACCAGTCTTAAAGCTGAGTTTGGTCTGTCTTCTTTTCAGGCAGGTATGTTAGGTAGTTCATCACTTGCGGGTATGGCCTTAGGTGGTATTACTGGCGGCTGGGCTTGTGACAAGTTTGGGCGGGTTAAAACCATTGCCTGGTCAGTAGTGTTCTTCTCCATCATGACCTGTATTCTGGGCTTAACGCAAAGTTATGAACAGTTTTTGGTGCTCCGTTTTATCGGTGCGTTTGGCTTGGGTTCGCTGTATATGGCGTGTAATACCTTAATGGCCGAATATGTACCGACGAAATACCGTACCACAGTGCTGGGCACTCTTCAGACAGGTCAAACCATTGGTTATATTGTGGCTACATTATTGGCGGGTGCGATCATTCCAGATCATGGCTGGCGTATTATGTTTTATGTCACCATTGTCCCTGCTGCTTTTGCCTTGATTTTCATGCGTTTCGTTCCTGAACCGGCATCTTGGCAAGAAGCAAAAATTGAGCAGATTAAACGCCGTGAACTGGAACTGGATGCAGCACCACAAGTACAGGTATCTCAATCCGAACCATCTGAAAGCATTTACAAGCGTATTTTTGGGCACACGAATCATCGCAAAATGTTCCTGCTCTGGATGTCTACAGCTGCCTTCCTGCAGTTCGGTTATTACGGTGTCAACAACTGGATGCCGACTTATCTGGAAACAGAACTGAGCATGAACTTTAAAGCCATGACCGGCTATATGGTGGGTGCATATACCGCAATGATTCTGGGCAAAATTCTGTCCGGTTATGCTGCAGACAAACTTGGCCGTCGCGTGACCTTTGTATTTGGCACAGTCACGACAGCTGCATTTTTACCGGTGATTATTTTCTTCAATACACCTGACAATATTGCATATTTACTGATTACCTTTGGCTTCTTATACGGTATTCCATACGGTGTAAATGCCACCTATATGGCGGAAAGTTTCTCGACCGATGTTCGTGGTACAGCAATTGGCGGTGCATACAACATGGGTCGTTTAGGTGCCGCAATTGCACCTGCAACCATTGGTTTTATTGCAGCTGGCGGTTCGTTCACCATGGCCTTTATTGTGATGGGCGCTGCTTACTTTATTGCCGGTGTCATTCCTGGTTTATTTATCCGTGAACGTCAGTACGACCCACAACAGGCAACACTGTCGACTACAGGCACAGACCAGACCGATGAAAAGCTGGAACATTTGGCTACGCATACATCAGACTCAGTTAAAGAGTCTGGTTCAAAAACTGCCACTGTGAAATAAAAAGATCAGACTGCCATGATGATACGCAATGTCTCATGGCAGAGAAGGAGCAAGAAAATGGGTGCATTACAGGGAATTCGGGTTTTAGATTTAAGCCGTGTGCTGGCAGGTCCGTGGTGCGGACAGATTCTGGCAGACTTGGGTGCTGAAGTCATCAAAATTGAACGTCCACACGTCGGTGATGATACCCGTATGTGGGGACCGCCATGGATGCCAGATCAACAGGGCAATGCCACGCGCGAATCGGGCTATTTTCAATGTGCCAACCGCAATAAATATTCAGTAGCTGTAGATATATCATCAGCGCAAGGGCAAGAGATTATCCGGGAGATTGCCAAAACTGCCGATGTGGTGATTGAAAATTACAAAGCCGGTTCGCTGCTCAAATATGGACTGGACTATGCCACACTCAGTGCCTTAAACCCGCAGCTGGTGTATTGTTCGATTACCGGTTTTGGACAGGATGGACCAAGGGCGGAAGAACCGGGTTATGATTTTATCATTCAGGGTATGTCGGGCCTGATGAGCATTACCGGTGAAAAAGATGGCGAACCGGGAGCAGGTGCCCAGAAACATGGGGTGGCTGTGGTCGATATTCAAACCGGTCTGTATTCTACCGTTGCGATTCAGGCAGCCTTGCTGGCACGACTGCATACCGGACGGGGGCAATATATTGATATGTCATTGCTGGATGTACAGGTTGCGACATTGGCCAATCAGGGCATGAACTATCTCAGTACCGGTATATCTCCGAAACGGATGGGAAATAATCATCCCAATATTGTGCCGTATCAAACCTTTAAGGCCAAAGACAGGGAATTTATTATTGCCTGCGGCAATGACAAGCAGTTTAAGGATTTGTGTATTGCTATTGGCTTGCCTGAACTGCTGGAAGATGCAAAATTTCAGCGCAATCAGGACCGGGTCAAACATCGTGATGAGCTGATTCCGTTATTGTCAGAATATTTCCTGTCGAAAAATGCCCAGGATTGGGTCGATGCCATTCACGCCATGAAAGTGCCGGTCGGCGTGATTAACTCGGTTGAAGATGCACTGGCCGAGCCACAAATTCAGCATCGTGAGATGGTGGTGAATATTCCGCACCAATTGAATGAGAATTTTAAAGTGATTGCTTCCCCAATCAAGCTTTCAGATACACCGGTAGAATATCGCAATGCACCACCGCAGTTGGGTGAACATACGCAACAGATTTTTTCTCGCTTTAAATCTCAGGAGGAATTACAGCTGCTAAAAGCTCAAGGCATTATTGATGGTGAGGTGGCTTGATTCATCTGCTGGACGTTTAATTGCTTCCTGTTTTGACCGGATTTTAAACATATCCGGTCTTTTTTATTCTGTTGCTGCCTGGCACTGATTGCTGGTCTATAGATAAAATCTCGCCTGAAGCTGGTCAATATCACCTGCTTACATGGTCAGATTTAGCTGCAGGCGTTATCATAGCGGTCTTCAAGTCATTGGAACGCACTATGAAAATTGTCGCAGATGAAAATCTGGCATTTACTGAATATTTCTTTGCCGATTTTGGAGAAATTCTGCAGGCTCCAGGGCGAACCCTAACCCATGCGGATGTCAAAGATGCAGAAGCGTTACTGGTGCGTTCTGTGACCCAAGTCAATGCTGCACTGGTTCAGGACACAAAATTAAAATTTGTCGGCAGTGCGACCATTGGCACCGATCATCTGGATATAGCTGCTTTAGAACAATGCAACATTGCCTGGTCGAATGCCGCCGGCTGTAATGCGCAGGCCGTTGCGGAATATGTGATTACCGCTTTATTACATTTAAAACCTGAACTGATTGATGCCAATGACAGCTTTACTTTGGGCATTATCGGTCTGGGCAATGTCGGTTCACGTCTGGCTATTATGGCTAAACTTCTGGGCTGGAAGGTGATTGGTCATGATCCCTTTGTGCAGCGCGAACATGTACAGCAAGTTGAATTTGAAGAATTGTTAAAAACAGCCGATGCCATATCGATCCATGTGCCTTTAACCAAAACAGATGAATATCCGACCTATCATTTAATCAATGCTGAAGCTTTGGCACCGATGAAAAATGAGGCGATCTTAATAAATTCGGCACGAGGACCGGTGGTTGAAGAGTCGGCTTTAATTGCCGATATTCAACGGACCCAGCGTGCAGTGGTTCTCGATGTCTTTGAACATGAACCTGAAATTTCAGCTGAATTGCTGAATCTAATCACTTTGGTGACACCACATATTGCTGGCTATAGTCTTGAAGGGAAAGCGCGCGGTACACAAATGATCTATGATGCATTCTGCAAAATTTTTCATTATCCAGCGACAAAGCAATTTGAAACGCAATTGCCGGTCTGTGAGCCATATTTTAAAGACCGTGAGTTAAAGGCTGTGTTAAAGCAATATTTAAGCCAGATGTATGATATTGCCCGTGATGATGCGAACTTAAGGGCCTGTCTAAAAGATGGGAAGGTCGATCAAAAAGCCTTTGATTATTTACGTAAAACCTATCCCTTACGCCGTGAATGGGCAGCACATGGAGGGCCTGCGGCATGAATCAAACTGTCACTTATCAGCCGACTTGTGATTTAAAGGTTATGCAGGCACGCGCCAAAATGTATGCGCAAATCCGTCAGTTTTTTGCCGAGAGGGATGTCCTGGAAGTGGAAACCCCCATCTTGTCGCAAGCCGGAGTGACCGATGTGCATCTGGCATCCATACAAGCGCAGCGACATGTAGGAGGCAAACAGCAAACCCACTACCTGCAAACTTCACCTGAATTTGCCATGAAACGGCTGCTGGCCAGTGGCAGTGGCCCGATCTATCAAATCTGTAAAGTCTTTCGTGATGATGAGCATGGTCGTAAGCACAATAGCGAGTTCACCATGCTGGAATGGTACCGTCCCGGCTTCAGCCTGAAAGAACTGATGTTTGAAGTCACCGACCTGTTAAATGTCACCCTTAAAAACCGTTTTGGAGAAGTCCGTCCAACCATTTTAAGCTATAAGCATGCTTTTATGGAGCGTCTGGATCTCAATCCATTACAAGCGAGCTTGAAAGAGTTGAAAGACTGCTGTAACCGGGTCGGACTAAATCTGGACCTGGGTGATGACCGCCTGGGCTATATCGATTTGCTCTTTTCGCATTTTGTCGAACCCAGTCTGGGTTTTGATACGCCAGTATTTTTAACCGATTTTCCAGCTGAACTGGCTTCCCTGGCAAAAACTCGAATAGATGAGGATGGAGAACTGGTGGCTGCCCGTTTCGAGCTATATATCGAAGGGCTGGAATTGGCCAATGCTTATGATGAGCTGATCGATGCTGATGTGTTACGTGGACGATTTGAAGCGGATAATGCCGAACGTGCAAAACTGGGCTTACATGTCATGCCGATTGATGAATATTTGCTGGCAGCACTTCCGCATATGCGGGAATGTTCAGGCATTGCTTTAGGAATTGACCGTTTGTTGATGGTCGCGACTGAGCAAATGAAACTTGAAAAAGTGATTACTTTCCCGGCGGATGTTTCCTGATTTCAGCCATTGTTCATATTTATTGATCAGCCAAAATCCCTCTTAACTCCCTGGATTAAAAGGGAGAAGTCCCTTTTTGAAAAAGAGGGATTTAGGGAGATTGATAGGGATCAAAAAAGAGCCCTCAGGTTATTAGTGTTATAGAGTTTGATTTAAGTAGGCTGTGGATACACGAGTGTGGCAAGGATGCCACACGTTACCCATCATAACAAGGACGTTATGTATGGGTAACAAAGGCTTTTNNGAAAAATTGCGGCAGTGAAAGCTTCTAACTTAAATAGGATGATTTGAATTAACTATTTTCTCAAAAAATAGTCCTTAATCAAATTATGTGACAACAATATCCTTGGATACTGTTGATATCTACCCCACTACAGCAACTTGCCGAGCTTTCAGTTCTGCAATGGCTTGGATTCTACGCTCAATCAGCATTTCGCCAATATCAGGTCCCTGAATATCAGGCGGTAAATCCTGTGCCTTGATATTACGTACGACTTCCATTGCCTCAAGTACATAAGCAGCCTGAGGGTATTCACGGTCTTCCAGACCCAAACGGCCCCGAGAGTCACATTCACAGGCCTGTACAAAAGCTTCCACACGTTCAGGACGACGCAGCACATCCGGTCGTTGCAATAAACGCCATAAGGTGCCCGGTTTTAAGGTCAGTGCCTGATGGCACTTTAAATGTTCTTTACAGACTGCAATGGCCATCTGTTTGGTATTGGTTGGTACTTTAAGGCGGTCACAAAGTTCAGTCACCGGTTTGACGCCACGTTCTTCATGCATGATATGACGCGGTAATTCATCTGCCGGGGTGAGTGCCTTGCCCAAGTCATGAACCAGAACGGCAAAGCGTACATCTAAAGAATAGTTGGCTTTACAGGCCTGTTGTAAGGACATCATGGTATGAATACCACAATCAATTTCCGGATGATATTCAGGGCGCTGTTGAATACCGTACAGGGCATCGAGTTCAGGGAACAAGACTTTTAATGCACCACACTCACGTAATACACGAAAATATTCATCCGCATGATTTTCCATGAGTGCACGTGAAGTTTCTTTCCAAACACGTTCAGAAATCAGGGCATCAAGTTCGCCTGATTCCACCAATTTTTTCATTAAAGCAAGAGTCTCTGTCGCGACACTAAAGCCTAAGCCTTTATAGCGTGCAGCAAACCGGGCAATACGCAGTACCCGTAGCGGATCCTCTACAAAGGCATCCGATACATGACGTAAAATACGCTGTTCCAGGTCTTGCTGACCTTGATAGGGGTCATAGATGTTGCCATCGTTATCCATGGCCATGGCATTGATGGTCAGGTCGCGACGAATCAGGTCATCTTCAAGGCTAACGCTAGGATCGGTATGAAATTCAAAGCCATGATAACCACGACCGGATTTTCGTTCGGTGCGTGCCAGTGCATATTCTTCTTTTGTTTCGGGATGTAAAAAAACAGGAAAATCCTTACCCACCGGCTGATAGCCTTGAGCAAGAAGCTGGTCGGGCGTTGCGCCAACCACCACGTAATCTTTTTCCTGATAGGGGTGTCCGAGTAAGTGATCTCGTACTGCACCGCCTACTAAATAAACTCGCATGAAAAAACCTCTATTCTTCAAGCAATCATGCTACAGAATAGAGGTTTTCTCAAGTCACAAAATGTGATCTGGCTGACTAAATCAAAGTGCTGATTTTTCGTTTTCCTGAATTTCAGCCACAGTTAATGCTGTCATGTTGACTAAACGACGTGTCGTCGTCGTTGGTGTCAAAATGTGAACAGGTTTAGCTGCACCCAGCAGGATAGGACCAATGGTCACGTTATTGCCTGACGTTGATTTCAACAGGTTAAACGAAATATTCGCAGCATCCAGATTTGGCATAATCAACAAGTTTGCAGAACCTTTGAAACGCGTATTCGGGAAGGCAAAATGACGGATATTTTCATCGAGTGCTGCATCACCATGCATTTCACCTTCTACTTCTAATTCAGGTGCAATTTCACTTAAAATTTCAAACACTTTACGCATTTTTTGCGCACTTGGATCAGTTGGATCCGAACCAAAGCTTGAATGAGAAAGCAAGGCTACACGTGGTGTAATACCAAAACGGCGTACTTCTTCAGCAGCCAAAATGGTCATTTCAGCCAACTGTTCAGCCGTTGGGTTACGGTTGATATAGGTATCTGCAATGAACAGGTTACGGTCTTCAAGCATCAAGGCGTTTAGCGTAAAGAAGGTATTATGGCCATCTTTTTTGCCAATCACATTGCTTACGAAGTCTAGGTGAATGTCGTAACTTGAGTAGGTACCACATAGCATGCCATCAGCCAAACCGTGTTTTACCAGCATTGCAGCAATGAGGGTAGAACGGCGACGTGATTCACGTTGTGCATACTCGGGTGTTACCCCTTTGCGTTGCATGATGTTGTAGTAGTCATCGGCAAATTGTTCGTAGTGCGGATTTTTCTCCTGGTCTACGATTTCAATGTTTACGCCATGTTCAAGACGCAAGCCTAATTTCTTGATGTTTGTTTCAATAACTGCGGTACGACCCACCAGAATTGGTAGAGCCAAACCTTCATCCACTGCAATTTGTACTGCACGAAGTACGCGCAGGTCTTCACCTTCCGCATAGGCAATACGTTTAGGATCTGATTTCGCTTGGGCAAAAATCGGTTTCATCATGAATGCAGAGTTATAAACAAACTCGGACAAGCGTTGACGGTAAGCAGAGAAATCTTTGATTGGACGAGTTGCTACACCTGAATCCATAGCTGCTTGTGCAATTGCAGGAGCAATTTCAAGAATCAGACGTTGATCAAGTGGACGCGGAATTAAATATTCACGGCCAAATGATGCAGATTTTTCACCATAAGAGGCAGCATCGGCTTCAATATGTGCCATGCGGGCAATGGCATGTACACAAGCGATCTTCATTTCTTCATTGATGGTGGTTGCACCCACGTCTAAGGCACCACGGAAGATGTATGGGAAGCAAAGGGCATTGTTGACCTGGTTTGGATAGTCTGAACGACCAGTTGCCATGATCACGTCATCACGTACTTCGTGAGCATGTTCAGGCAAAATTTCCGGGTCCGGGTTAGCCAAGGCAAAGATGATTGGATCTACGGCCATGGTTTTTACCATTTCCTTGGTCAAAATGCCGGCAGCAGAAAGACCCAGGAACATATCAGCACCGCCGATCACATCAGCAAGCTGAGAACCTTCAATGTTTTGTACATAACGTTTTTTAGACTCATCCAGGCCTTCACGCTTGGTCGTTAACAGACCGCGTGAATCCGCTACAATGATATTTTCTTTTTTTGCACCTAAAGCGCAAAGCAAGTCTAGACAAGACAGGGCAGCAGCACCGGCACCTGAAGCGACAATTTTAATCTCTTCAATTTTTTTGCCATTTAACTGCAATGCATTCAGAAGAGCAGAACCTACAATGATAGAAGTACCGTGCTGGTCATCATGGAACACAGGAATGTTCATGCGTTCACGAAGTTTTTGCTCAATATAGAAACACTCAGGCGCCTTGATATCTTCAAGGTTAATGCCCCCAAAAGTAGGTTCTAGGGCAGCAACGATATCGACAATTTTATCCGGGTCATTTTCATCAATCTCGATATCGAATACATCGACACCGGCAAATTTTTTGAACAGTACGCCTTTACCTTCCATAACCGGTTTAGACGCCAAAGGACCGATATTTCCTAAGCCCAGTACCGCAGTACCATTACTCACCACTGCTACAAGGTTACCGCGTGCAGTATAAAGGGCAGCGGTTGAAGGGTCACGTTCAATCTCAAGACATGGTGCAGCGACACCAGGTGAATAGGCAAGCGCTAAGTCACGTTGATTGACCAGTTGCTTGCTAGGTGTGACGCTAATTTTTCCTGGTGTTGGGAATTCGTGATAATACAATGCCTGTTGTTTTAAAGATTGATCGTCCATCTGTATCTCGTTTGTTACTGGGGTGATCCAGCAAAGCTGCTGGTTTTTTGCTTGATTGGATCGAATATAACATTTGTTGCGACCTTAGCACAGTCGCGTATGTGTCTTTTTCGGGCAAACCTGGAATTAGAAAGGTTGACTTATATCAAGAAGGTATAAGTCGATGTTGTTCTAGGTATGTAGTCGCTTCTTTTTCAGGAAGGGGTTTTGAAAATAAGAAGCCTTGTGCAATATCACATTCCAGATCTTGCAGGTATTGCATTTGTTGCTCGGTTTCAATTCCTTCGGCAACCACTGTGAGCCCCATGGCTTTGCCCATGGCAATCATGGCACTGACAATCGCTTCCTGTTTGTTCTGTCCAATCTTGGAAATAAAGCTACGGTCAATTTTTAAGATATCAATTGGAAAATCAGCAAGATAAGACAAGGATGAATAGCCGGTTCCAAAGTCATCCAAAGAAATATGAATATGACGTTTTTTAATCTCATTCAGCAGGTTTTTCACCGTGACTGAATTTTCCAGTAAGGAGGACTCGGTAATTTCGAGTTCCAGGCTAGAGCCGGAGATTTTATACGTCTGAATGGCATGATCAAGGTCTTCCAGCAGTTGACCGCGTTGTAATTGCTGGGCAACCACATTGACCGATACACATATATTATTAAAGCCTAACTCATTCCATCGGCGAATTTGCTTGGCAGTTTGTCGAATCACGATTTTGCCAATATCGGAGATCAGACTGGTTTGTTCTGCCAGGGGAATGAACAGGTTAGGTGGAATAATCCCCTTGCTTGGATGATTCCAGCGAACCAGTGCTTCAAATCCATAAATATTTTGATCACTAAAATTTATTTTTGGCTGATAGTAAACGATCAGTTCATTGTTATTGATGGCATGACGCAAATCGCGTTCCAGATAAATACCTTGCTCAAGTAAAGCAGTATTGTTATTGGAATAGAAACGACAGGTATTACCACCCAGGTTTTTAGCTTCATTCAAAGCCTGCTCGGCACAATTATTCAGATAATCCAGCTGGCGTCCATTTTCCGGATAGAAAGCAACCCCCATGGACAGGGTAATAATATGGTCCTGTTCAAAAATATTAAAGGGTAGGGAAAATGCCTTGGTGATGCGTTCACAATGTTGCTGAATGGATGGGCGAATATGTGAAATCTCATACACAATGGCAAAGTCATCACCATTTAAATGCGCTACAAATAGTGCTTCGGCATTGGTCAGTCGCAATCTTTGTGCAACTTGACGCAGTAACTCATCGCCACCGCTATTGCTTAAAAATTCATTCAGAGGTCTGAAGCGGTCAATATTTAAACGAATCACGGCCAGTTGTTTGATTGAATCCTTTTGACTGACTAAATATTGATGTAGCTGATAGTTGTAGTAAAAACGATTCGGTAAATCTGTTAAAGGATCGTAATTCTCTAAATATGATAAACGCTGTTCTTGCAGTTTACGTTCAGTTAGATCGGAGACAATACCAATATAGTGGGTGACACGGTTTTGCTCATCGGTAATGGCATTAATGCGCATCCAGATCGTCAGTTCTTTACCAGAAAGGAATTTTTCATGCAGTTCACCGTCAAACTCACCGGTTTTTTCCAGTTGCTGAATAATCGAGTAATGGTTGCTTTTTTGCCGTGATTTGTAATTCGCTGTAATATCAAATAAATTTTTGCCAATAATATGCTGNNCCTTCGGCTGCTTGCTGAAGTACGCTTGCTGCCAATTTCAGGCGTTCCTGGTCGGTACGTTCCTGGTGAATGTCGCGACGGATACCCACCATGCGTAGGGGCTTTTTATTGACCGGATCACGCGCAATGACCCGGCCAATATCATGCACCCATTTCCACTTGCCACTACTATTTTGAATTCGATAACTTGCTTCGTAAAGGGGTGACTGACCGCGTAAATGCTGTTTCATTGCATGCTTGAACTGTTCAAGATCATCCAGGTGAATGATATTTTGCAGCTGATGATGATGCAGTTTAGACGGTTTGAGGGTTTTTTGCTGTTTCGAGTCAGTCACCAGAATTTCACGATCTTTGATATTCCAGTCCCAAGGGCGCAGTCCGGCAATTTCATGGGCCAAAACCAGGTTCTGTTGCTGATTTTCCAAATCAGTATTCATTTTGGCAATATCAAAAGTTCTTTCTTTCACTTTTTGTTCAAGAAGCTGGTTATTTAATTGTAATTGCAGCTCAATATCTTTCGATTTGTTAATTTCAGTCTGCAGCTGTTTGCATAATTCATCTGTCCACAGAACCTGTTGTTTGGCATTTTCAACCAAACGATTATTTTTTGAATAGAGTGCAGAAATACGCTGATGAATACGGGACGTGGTGTTGGCACATAACAACATCACAATCAGGGCAAAATTCATGGTCAGATGGAATAAGTGATTTGTTGTTTCTGTAGTGATAAATTGTGAGGCCAGATAAGGAAAAATAGCCGGTATAAACGTCAGGCAGAAATAGTTTAAGCGCTGGGTTAAAAAGGTCAGTGCAAATGCCTGACTGACGATGAGCAATAAAGCCGACAGAATTAATGCATTCACATAATTAAATGCAGGATTGTATTGCGGCAGATAGTAGTAAATCAGGCTAATACCAATCCCGATACTACTTCCAATTAAAAAGCTCTGAAATTGTAGCCAACGGTGTGCATGGTTCAAACTGAACTGATTGGGCTTGAAGTAAATGCTGGTTAGTAGGATATTCAGGCAACAAAACAGTTCAATGCCAATAAACCAGAGATTGAAATAAAGAGATGGCTTGACGTAATAAAACTGATATATNNACTTGACGTAATAAAATTGATAAATGCCATATACGTACAATGAAACGAGAACAATACTTATGAGAAAGAAACGACTGAGCCGAATCGTATTGATAATTTGAGCAGCACTGACATGCTGCTTAATGTACTCGTCTTGAATATCTGACATATAAGCAAAAACCTTATTTTTGTTTTGCAATAAATTACTTATTAAAATTTTAACTCGGTTAAAAAACTAAAATGTATTTTGAATATACATTTGTATCTTTAAATCAAGATTAATTATGTTATTGAGAAAAATCAATCGAAACAGGCAGTATTTATCTGAAATCGGATGAACTATACAGTTACTTTATAATTTAAAATAGATAAAGCAACGACTGGGGCAGTTTCTGTACGTAAAACGCGATTGCCAATACACCAATTCATAAATCCGGCATCGTTGGATAATTGTATTTCATCTTCGCTGAGACCACCTTCAGGGCCAATTAAAAGTGCAATATCTGGTGTGGCACTGGCTAGAACATCGACTTGATCTTTATTGGGAGCAAGTACCAGTTTGGTGGTGGGTAATTCGCAGGTCAGCCAGTCCTGTAACGATACAGGTGCTAACACTTCCGGTACTTTATTCATGCCGCATTGTTCACAAGCTGCAATGGCTATACCTTGCCAGTGATCGATTTTCTTTTGGTCACGATCATACTTAAGCCGCATTTCACAGCGTTCAGAGGTCAGGAGCTGGATTTTGGATACACCCAATTCTGTAGCTTTTTGAATGGCATAATCCATCCGGTCGCCTTTACTCATCACTTGTCCGAGTAAAGTACTAAAAGCTGGAGTACGGTCATCCGGATTGAAGCAATCGACCGAAACACGGGCAGATTTTTTTGCCACTTCAAGCAGTGTTACTTGGTATTCACCACCCTGTCCATTGAACAAGGTGGCTTTTTCACCGACTTGTGCACGTAATACTTTGACCCAATGATGAAAAACCGTTTCGGTTAATTCAACATTCATATCCACTGCTAAGTCAGCTTCAATATAAAAACGCGGCATTTAAGTATTACTCACAAATCAGATAAAAAATTAAGCTAGACCAAGATCGGTCACGAGTTGACGTGTCGGATCAGTGGTGTTCATGGTATAGAAGTGCAAGCTCGGTGCACCGCCTGCAAGCAGACGTTCACACAACTTGACTACAACTTCATGACCAAAGGCCTTGATACTTGCCGTGTCATCGCCATAAGTAGCCAATTGCTTGCGAATCCAGCGTGGAATTTCCGCACCGGTGCCATCTGCAAAGCGAATCAGATTGCTGGCATTGGTAATTGGCATAATGCCCGGAGCTACTGGAATATTTACCCCTTGTTTTTGAATGCGGTCTATAAAGTAGAAATAAGCATCCGGATTGAAGAAGAACTGGGTTAAAGCGGCATTGGCACCGGCATTGGCTTTTTCGACAAAGTGTTGGATATCTTTATCAAAGTTTTCGGCCTGTGGATGCATTTCCGGATAAGCGGCGACTTCAATCTGGAAATGATCGCCTGAATGTTCGCGGATAAAACGAACCAGGTCCTGTGCATAAGGCAATTCACCCAGGCCCACCTGACCGGAAGGCAAGTCACCACGCAGTGCCACAATACGGTCGATACCTTGCGATTTGTATAGATCCAGCAACTCGGCAATACGTGCTTTGTCGTCCCCGATACAAGACAGGTGAGGGGCAACAGACGTGCCTTTACCATTAAAGTCGTTGATTGCAGCAAGTGTACGTTCACGGGTAGAACCGCCAGCGCCGTAAGTCACTGAAAAGAATTCAGGATTTAACAGTTGTAATTCTTTATGAACAACACGAAGTTTTTCCGCACCGACATCAGTTTTGGTTGGAAAAAATTCAAACGAAATAGGAACACGTTTAGACATTTTCAAATCCTTTTTATAAATACTGTTTTAATTTTCACCCTCTCCCTGACCTCTCCCAGAGGGAGAGGAGAATTCATTACTAAATTATGCAGGGTTCAAGCCATATTTATTCATATGATGAAATTAAACGTCCATCGGAAATAAATTTGGTGATCACCCTCTCTTGCACTTGTTTTAAAGCAGTGCTTAAAACAAGCTCAGGGAGAGGGGTGGGGTGAGGGGTATTAGTATTTATAAGACTCAGATTTAAATGGACCTTCAACTTGTACGCCAAGATAATCAGCCTGTTCTTGAGTCAATTGAGTCAAGACACCACCGAAACCTGCAACCATTGCGGCAGCAACTTCTTCGTCCAGTTTTTTGGGAAGAAGTTCTACGCGAATTGCAGCCTGTTTCTGGTCTTCAGGAAGATCAGCAAATTTCTCAGCAAACAGGTGCATTTGAGCCAATACCTGATTGGCAAATGAACCGTCCATTACACGTGATGGGTGGCCTGTTGCGTTACCAAGATTCACCAAACGGCCTTCAGAAAGAAGAATCAAATAGTTGCTTTCGTCTTCTGAACGATAAACCTGGTGCACTTGAGGCTTAACTTCAACCCATTTGTAACCACGTAAGTAGTTGGTATCAATTTCAGT
>DKLL01000224.1 GCA_002455755.1 Acinetobacter sp. UBA6641 | reverse complement strand
AATCCAATATTGAACATTTTTTTGATCTACAAAAAGAGAGATCTATTATCTTCGCATTCATTCTGATCAAAATTTATCCACAGAAATGCATTATATTTAATGTTTTTAAATTCAAATTAAAATACATTTATCCACAGTTTTAAATTCAAAATTTTATTTTAAATCGTTATCTCAGCTATTATATTTTTATGACGTATGTTTATCCATTTATTCAGTACAGCCCTGTAGTGAAGGGAATCTGAGAAACTAGCTGCTATTCTGCTGAATAAAAATAAATATTTTAATTACATATTTTTATTTAGTACTTTATTTAATCAATCTTTTGTGCTAAAAATACAAACTAGCAATATAAATTAACGATAAATAAATCGGAATAGAGTTTCCATGAAAATCGTGCAAGAAGAAAATATACAAACAGTCGAACATCAACTGGTTAAACGCTTCCAATTAGACACCATCTCATGCCTATTTTTTGTACTGGGCATGTTTATGTCTGCCTACATTTTGCATCACTTTATTCTCTAAGCTGATTTGAATGACCTGATCTTCAACACGCTTATTCCAGTCAACAGAAAGCCCATCATGTGATGGGCTTTTTTAGCTTTAGGGTTTAACCATTGCGTTTGGCAAAGTCATCCATAAAGTCAACCAGAGCCTGTACGCCTTCTAATGGTACAGCATTGTAAATGCTGGCACGCATACCGCCCACTGAACGGTGACCCGCCAGGTTAAGCAAGTGATTCGCTTCAGCTTCTTTCAGGAATTGTTTCTCAAGCTCAGCTTTTGCCAAAGTAAACGGTACATTCATGATTGAACGGTTGGCTTCTGCAATCGGGTTAGCATAGAAATCGCTAGCGTCGATATAACCATAAAGTAATTTGGATTTTTCAAGGTTAACCTGATGCATGGCATCGACACCGCCATTTTCAAGTAACCACTCGAATACCAAACCAGACAAGTACCAGGCATAGGTTGATGGTGTGTTGACCATAGAACCGTTTTTCGCCTGATCTGAATATTTCAAAATGCTTGGAATTTCAGGTTTGGCCTGATCGAGTAAATCTTCACGAATAATCACTAAAGTTAAGCCGGCAGGACCGATATTCTTTTGTGCACCTGCATAGATTAGACCGAACTTGGATACATCTAATGGCGCAGATAAAATGCTCGATGAAAAGTCACATACCAGTGGTTTATCTGTTTCAGGAATACCAGCAAACTGAAGACCGCCAATGGTTTCGTTATCGGCATAATGCACATAAGCCGCATCGTCAGACAGGTTCCAGGTACTTTGCTCGGTAATCGCCAATTTACCGTTAATGCTGGTACCCGCTTCTACAACCTGAATGTCGCCATAGCGTTTTGCTTCTTTTAGGGCTTTTTCTGACCAGATTCCGGTATGAATATAATCAGCCTTGTTGTTTTTACCCAACAGGTTTAACGGAATAGCAGAGAATTGCAGCGAAGCACCACCTTGCAAGAACAATACTTTGTAGTTCTCTGGAATGTTCATCAGTTTGCGCAAATCTGCTTCTGCTTTTTCTGCCACAGCCACATAGTCAGGACTACGGTGACTCATTTCCATGATCGAAAGACCTTTGTCATGCCAATCAAGCAATTCAGCCTGAGCTTTTTCCAAAACGGCAGTAGGTAATGCAGCAGGACCAGCACAGAAGTTGTACGCGCGCATGATTTTTCCTTTCAAAGTGAAACACAATAAAATGATGGCATTTAACCACAGATGGGCGTGGTTTGCAGTAAATTATCCTGAAAATATTTCAATGCTGTCGGACATTTAAAATCAAAATTTCAATAAAGGCAGATTTTACCAAACCCTTTTCTAATCCCTGTTTCAGGGTGGAAAGGGACAACTGAATCTTATGGCTGCTCTTTTACAAATGGATCCTGCAATACCTGGACTTTTAGAATCTGGTCACCTGATTGCTATACAAATGCATATTAAACAATACAACAACTTATTGATTAGACATACTATTCAATCTATGCAATATAATTATTACAAAGAAATTGAGAGTCTGATCGATGTCACTGCGTTTAGCTGCACTACCAAAGAAACTTGCTCTACTTATACCCCATCATCTTCGTTTTGGAATTTGCACTGCCAGTGTGATTTTTACTTCACAGGTTTTTGCTGAAAGTATCAGTTATATGCAGGCTGAACAGACCATTCTCAAAGATTCTTATACCACCCAGGCCAATCAGGCTTTGCAGCAGGCTTCCCAACTTGAAGCAGAAGCCATTCAAGGTTTAGGTCTGCCCCGTGTTGATTTAAATGTTCGTGCCTATGCCTTTCATAATGAAGTAGATCTTCCGCTTGGGGCTTTAAAAAATAATTTAGAACAGTCCTTGAGCAATGGCGTAAATAATAAAATTGATGAATTGAATTTGGGGGGCTTTGCCGACCCATTAAAAGAAGGTTTAAAACAACCTATACATGATGGCGTAGGATTAATTCCAGATGAGTCAACCGTTACCCTGGATGATCAGGTCATCCGCCCGACTGTTTCAGTCATTATGCCTTTATATACCGGAGGTCTGACCTCAAGTGCCAAAGAAATAGCGCATATCAAGGCACAGCGCAGTCAATTGAATAGCAAGCAGCAGCAAGATGTACAACGCTTTGAGCTGATTCAGGCTTACTTCAATACTCAACTGCAAAAACAACTTCTAGCCTCCAGCCAATCCAACTTCAATGCCATGCAAACCCACTACGACAATGCTTTAAAGCTGGAACAGCAGGGTTTTATCAGCAAAGGCCAGCGCATGCAGTTCGAAGTGGCAAAGAACAATGCCGAGCGTAGCGTGCAGAATGCTGAAGCCAATTTAAGATCAAGCCTGTTTCAGCTCAATAACCTGTTACAGCAAAGTCAGATTACCGAGCTGAGCACACCTTTATTTGTCAATTCCAGCCAAAATCAGAACCTGAACGCGCTGTTAAAAAGTTATCCGGACCAATCTGTCCTGATTCGTAAAATGCAGATGGATACCCAGCTGGCCAATGCCAATGTCAAGGCGCAAAGTGCCGCGAAAAAACCCAATGTTTTTGCCTTTGGCGAATATAGCCTGGATGAAAAGCAAAACTGGATTGTCGGTGTCGCAGCGCGTTACAACCTGTTTTCCGGAATAGACAAGAATAAAAATGTTCAGGCAGCAGAATTACAGCGCTACGCCTCTGAACTGATGACAGAACGCACAAAACGGGAAATCGAAAATATTATTTATAAGTCCTATAGCGAAGCGACTACAGCCCAGCAAAGTCATCAGTTATTACAGCAAAATAGGAAAGCCGCTGAAGAAAACCTGCGCATTCAGACTTTATCTTTTAAAGAAGATATGGGCACTGCTACCCAAGTCATTGATGCACAAAATACTTTAAGCACTTTAAAAAGTGAGATGGCACTAAATGCCTATAAATATGTAATGTCCCTAGCCACTTTATTACAAAGCCATGGCTCGATTGAGCAGTTTCACAGCTATANNGTTTCAAAGCTATGTCAGCCAAAGCAATACCAGTTATATTCGTTAATTTTTGATGGGGAACACCATGACTCAAGATCAAAACAAGTCTGATCAAGATGTAGAAAACGCCTCATCAGACGCAACTTCTACTCATATGTCAGCTCCAAGCAGTAAAGAAGAAACACAAGCGACTTCTGAACAGCAAAATAATACAGAAAATGAGTTTTTCAGTTATTCAGAACAATCTGCATCGACTGAAGATACAACTGAAAATAAAAAAAAATCTGCCCTGTTAAAAGCTGTGGGCGGCATGCTGATTATTTTAATTCTGGGTTTAATTGGCTTTGGGTTATGGAAAAGTTATCAGCCTAAACAAGTTGAGCTGCAAGGACGTGTTGAAGCAGAGACCCTTTATGTCAGCACCAAAGTGCCGAGCCGCATTGAAGAAATTTTTATCCATGATGGACAGAAGGTGGTTAAAGGTCAGCAACTGGTGCGCTTATTTAGTCCTGAAGTTGATGCCAAAAAGCAGCAGGCGCTGGCAAGCCTGCAATCTGCTTTAGCCTTGCAATCCACGGCTGATCGCGGTTCCCAACAGGAAAATATCGACAGTTTATATGCCAACTGGCAAGCCATGAAAGCCCAGCAAGAATTAGCCCAGACCACCTATCAGCGTGGAACCAACCTGTTTAAGGAAGGAGTGATCTCTCGCCAACGCCGCGATGAAATGCACGCAGCTGCACAATCTGCCATGCAAATGACCGAAGCTTCTTATCAGCAATATGCACGTGCCAAACGTGGCAGCACCTCAGAACAAAAATCTTCCGCTGATGCACAGGTGGAAATTGCCAAAGCAGCCGTCGCGGAGGCCAATGCGCTGCAAGCTGAAACCCAACTGGTTTCGCCAATCAATGGCACAGTGTCTAAAACCTATGGCAAGGTGTCAGAACTGGTGGCGATGGGGGTGCCAGTGGTCAGTATTATTCAGGATGATGATCTTTGGGTCAGCCTGAATATTCGTGAAGATCAATATGCACAAGTCTATCAGGCCAAATCAATTGAAGGTTTTATTCCTGCCTTGAACAAGAAAGCCCTGTTCAAGATCAAAAATATTGATGCCGAAGGTGAATTTGCCACCATTAAAACCACACGCCAAACCGGTGGCTATGATATTCGCAGTTTCAAGATTCGTCTCACCCCTGCCCAGCCCATGGCAGATTTAAAAGTGGGCATGAGCGTACTGTTTAAAGTGAAAGAGTCTTAATCATGCTGCATGGCATACTGCGTGAACTTCGCTATTTGCTTAAGCATAAGTGGGACTTGTATATGGTCACACTGGCACCTGCATTTATGATTGTGCTGTTCGCCAGTATGTTTGCTCAAGGCAAACCCAGCCATCTGCCGATTGCGATTATTGACCAGGACCAAAGTGAACTGAGCCAAAATATTATTCATCATGCCGGTCTGAACCACACCCTGAAAATCAGTACCATTTCCAGCAGTCAGGATGAGGTTGAACAGCTGTTAAATCAGAATAAAATCTGGGGTTATATCAGCATTCCTGAAGGTGCCGAACAACGTCTGGTTCAAGCCAAGGATGCCCAGATCAGTATTGCCTATAACCAAAGTTATTTTAGTGTCGGCAATAGCATTTCATCCGCGATGCTAATCAGTACCTTACAGGCACTGGCCGACTTTACTGGACACAGTTATTTGCAAAACCAGATTCCTTACCTGGATGCACCGACACCCAATATCAAGATTTCTCCGCTGTTCAATCCGGGCTTAAGTTATGAGTTCTATTTAGAACCGTACATGATTCCAGCAATTTTGCATTTATTGCTGTGTTGCTGTGTGGCTTTCGCGGTGGGACAGGAACTGAAATTTGGCACCACAAAAACATGGCTCGACGGACAAAATTTATGGCTTGCCCTGCTTTCCAAAAATATGACCTATGTGCTGATTTTCAGCTTTTGGACCTGGCTGTGGATATTCTGGCTGATTGCAATTCGCGGCTGGTTTGTTGCAGGTCAATTGTGGATGATTCTACTGGGACAATTTCTTCTTTATAGTGCTTATGCCTTTATCAGCAGTACCGTGGTTTTGGCCACGCATAATCTGGCTAAAAGCTTTGGTTTTATTGCGGTATATGGCGGATCGTCTTTAAGTTTTGCCGGCGTGACTTTGCCGCTGAACAACGCACCCTTATTTACCCAATTTTGGTCGAACATTATTCCCTTCACGCCTTATGCCAAATTACAAACGGAACAATGGGTCGTGGGCAGTCCAGCATCCATTTCACTGCTACCGCTCNNCCGCCTACTTCTTCCTTAAAAAATATCTCAAGGGAGTTCAGCTATGAAAACCCTTAAAAACTTTCTGCACTTTTATTTTAAAACCTTTAAAGATATTGCCGCCAACAGCTCAATCCTGACCACGTTGGTACTCTCGGTATTTTTATATAGTTTCTTCTATCCAACGGCTTACAAAGCAGAACATGCCGAATCCTTGCCGATTATTATTGTAGATGAAGAACAAAGCCTGGTAACATCCAGCATTATTGCTGAAGTGGCTAAAAGCCCCAATGTGAAAATCCGTGCAGTGACCGGTAATTTTGCCGAAGCAGAACAGATGGTCAAGCTGCAACAGGCGGACGAGATTTTACTGCTGCCAGATAATTTATCGGGCAGTCTGCGTCGTGGTGAAGTGGGCGGTATCGGTTTATATTTAAGTGCCGCCAATTTCTTGAAAACCCAAAAGATTGGCTTGGGGCTAGCGACTTCTATTGAGCACGCAATTGCCGAACAGGCGCAAAAATTTGGCAATATTTCACATTTTTCCCCTGCACTTTCCGTTCATCAAATTCCCTTATTTAATACCTTGTCTGGCTACGGCAGTTATATTTTTCCGGCGGTTGCCCCGCTGATTATCCATCAAACCATCCTGCTGGGTCTGTGCATGTTGATTGCAGGCTATCGTGAAATGCCCTGGACTCCAAGTCGTAGCGAATTCTGGGCTTTATTGAGTGCCATTTTGACTATCGGCTTCCTGGGCTGTTTATACCTGTTTGGATTTACTTTTTGGCTGAATGATTATCCACGTGGGGGGAACTTTTCGGGCATGCTCATTGCAGTACCTATATTTCTGAGCTGCGTCATTGGCTTGAGTATGCTGATTGCATCTTTTCTGGATATGCCCGAGCGTGCTGGTCATGTGATCGTGTTTAGCTCTATTCCCCTGTTCTTACTTTCAGGTACGGCATGGCCGCATGCAGCCATANNAGCCATGCCTATATGGATGCAATGGTTGGGTCAGACCCTTCCCTCCACCCAAGGCATACAGATGTTTATTCAATTGAACCAGATGGGGGTACCGACTCAGCTGGTCATTCCGAAAATGATTTATCTGGCAACTTTTGCGGGTATTTGTCTGGTGTGGTCATATTTCAGGCTGAGCCGAGCTGCTCAAAAATAATCTTTTAAGTATGACATCATAAGATAATTAAATAAAACTTTACAATTTGATTATTTTTTATACCAAAACCGATCTTTTTTTGACCTTTTGAATCAATTGTGAAGAAAAAAGTTAGATTGAATGTATTAATAGATGCAAAATAGCCCCCGGTTCATATTCCATGAATATTTTTTATATGATTCATTCCCACGCTCCCCGTAACATGCCGATGTGATATCGACAGTGTTATAGCAGCTTTTTTTATTAAAAATTTGATTTTAAGGGCTTAGCATGAAAAGGATTAAGATTAGTCTTGCTTGGCAAATCGTCATTGCACTCATTTTAGGTGTGCTTGTAGGCTCCTTTCTACATTATTCTCCCGAATATCGTGAAACTCTAATTAATAATCTGCTGAGTCCTTTGGGCGCAATCTTTATTAATTTGATTAAGATGATCGTCATTCCACTTGTCGTTTCAATGCTGATTTTAGGTATTGCCAATACAAGTCATGGTCAAAATTTGGGTAAACTGGGTTTCAAAACCATTGTTTATTTTGAAGTTATTACCACTGTTGCGATTATTGTCGGTCTGGTTGCTGCAAACATATTCCAGCCGGGCGCCGGTATTGACATGTCGAGTTTGACACAAACCGATATCTCTCAATATCAGCAAACGACCCAGGAAGTGAGTAGCCACTCGCATGGTCTGGTCAATACCATATTGTCTTTAATTCCTTCCAATATTTTTGGATCGCTGACCGATGGGCATATGCTGCCGATCATTTTCTTCTCCGTGATTTTTGGTGTTGGTTTAGGCTCTTTAGCGAAAGAAACTAAGAAACCGCTGATTGATGTGTTGCATGCGATTTCTGAAACCATGTTCAAAGTGACCCACATG
>DKLL01000186.1:4196-18579 GCA_002455755.1 Acinetobacter sp. UBA6641 | reverse complement strand
TTGGCGTAATGCGTTCACGTGAATTCATCATGAAAGATGCTTATTCTTTTCATGTCGATCAAGCATCCTTACAAGAAACCTATGACGTGATGTATGATACGTACTGCCGTATCTTTAACCGTCTAGGTTTGGACTTCCGTCCAGTACAGGCAGACACTGGCTCAATTGGCGGTTCAGGTTCGCATGAATTCCACGTTCTGGCCTCAAGTGGTGAAGATGATATCGCCTTCTCTACCGAATCTGATTATGCTGCCAACGTAGAAATGGCTGAAGCGGTTCTGGTGGGTGAGCGTGCGGCTGCCACTCAGGAATTAAAACTGGTGGATACCCCAGCTCAGAAAACCATTGCAGATGTAACAAACTTCTTGGGTACTGATGCTGCGCAATCTGTAAAGGCATTGCTGGTGCAAGGTGTTGCAACTGAAGAAGGCAAAGAAGCACCAGTTGTTGCTTTATTCCTTCGTGGCGACCATGAACTGAATGAAATTAAAGCTGAAAAGCATCCGTTAATTGCTGCACCTTTAACTTTTGCAACTGAAGCTCAAATTCAGGCACTTGGTTTAAGCACTGGTTTCATTGGTCCACAAGGTCTGGTTGAAAAAGGCATTACCGTGATTGTTGACCGTGCAGCATCTGTGCTTTCTGATTTTGTTGCCGGTGCCAATGAAGCCGACAAACATGCAACAGGTGTGAACTGGGAACGTGATGCAACCTTTACGGAAGTATATGACTTGCGTAATGTGGTCGAAGGTGATCCATCTCCAGATGGTAAAGGGACACTGCAAATCAAGCGTGGTATTGAAGTCGGTCACATCTTCCAGCTGGGCAAAAAATACTCTGAAGCTTTAGGTTGCAAAGTGCTTGGTAAAGATGGCAAACCGATGGTCGTAACCATGGGTTGCTACGGTATTGGTGTAACCCGTGTCGTGGCTTCTGCCATTGAACAAAACTTCGATGACAAAGGCATTATCTGGCCTTCTGCAATTGCACCTTTTGAAATTGCAATTGTACCGATGAATGCACACAAATCACCACGTACTTTGGAAGCTGCCGAAGCACTTTATGCAGAACTGCAAGCTGCGGGTTATGATGTGATTTTGGATGACCGTGACGAGCGCCCAGGGGTTAAATTCTCTGACCTTGAAATTACCGGTATTCCGCATCGTATTGTGATTGGTGAAAAAGGATTGGATGCAGGAACTTTTGAATATAAAGGTCGCCGCGATACTGAATCTGTAAATATCTCTAAAGAAGAATTACTGGCTAAAATTGCAAAGTAATTTGTCTTTGAAATAAAAAATCCCGCTTAAATAGCGGGATTTTTTATTTTATTCTTAACAGAATTTGAGACCACCATAGCAGTTAGATGGAACTTCTTGGTTTTTCAGAATCTGGTTACTCAAGGTTAACGTAGAAGGGTTAGCTTGAGTCCACGGCCCCACATTAATTTCTAGAGTTTTAACAATAGGCGTACTTGCTAGCGCCTTAATAGAATCACCCAAATCGATTGGAATTTTCATGTCTGGCTGCATAAGGCTATTCGTAATATTTGTAGCAACTTGGGGAAGTACCGCCGAAATATCTACAGCCCCTGCCACATTGAGTTGCCCCAATTGCACAGGGTCAGCAAATGACATCCACCACCCTCTTTGTGCAACATCTGCTGCATCTGCTCCCGGCCAATGCAAAGCAAGCTGCTGCAAAGCCAAATAACCTCCTGAACCGGTTAATGGCACATTATGCACCATGCTTAATAATTGATTAAAGGTCACATTCATATTCAGATTAGTCAGCTTTGAACCCTCTCCCATTTTGAATTTCGAGGTACTTACCAAGCAAAGTGATCCTAGGCCCACACATGGATTAATATTTACCAATAGCTGGTCATTATCAAACTGTGNNGTAAAGCCTGGAACATTAAATTTCACATTATTTAACTGGGGAACGGTGATACCGGTCGTATTACTATCAAATGGCTTACTGGTAAAACCATGTTCACCAAAGATGGCAATATCCAACACCCCAGAAATTTGCTGACTTAAATCATCTGCATTATTAGCCTTACCAAACTTGGCTGCTGCAGTATTGGTAGAACCTGAAGTAGATGCAATTTTCATATAACCACTAAAAGATTGAATACCATCTGTAGGAGATTGTGTATTGGCAATACCTGTAGTTAATAAACCCAAAATTTCTTGTGCACCCAAACGAAAACCAACTATTTCCCGGGTTGAGGCTTTATCGTTATTTTTGATTGCGAATTCAACAAAAGGATTCGTTATTTTTGCACTTGTCGAGGCACGGTCATTGGCAAATACGGGATTTCCATTATTATCATAACTCGTAGGTAATCCACTTAAGGCTAAATTCGAAATATCAATATCACAGGCATTTGCACCATTCACGCCTCCACAACCTAACTGTAAGGATTTGATATTGGTATTTAATTCCATTTCAGCCTCAAGCGCAAGTTTGAAAAAGTTAACCTTCTCGTTGTCTGCGGTGGTATAGTTATAGGCATCTTTGGAAAAATTCAGCAAAGCTTGACCATCTACTTTTGCCAATTCGGTATCCGTCAAACTTTTAAATCCTGTTGCATTTGCTCCCGAAGAAATGCAACAAATCAATGCTGGCAATAACAGTCTTTTCATTTTCAGTCCCTATAATTTATTGTTTTATCGTGGAGTAATACCCAAAGTGCTACGCATTGCTCCTCCTGTAATTGCCAGATCAGTAATTTTCTGCATATTACCTGCTGGAGACATTGCCATTTCTGCGGTAAAGGCCTTACCTTGATCAGTCGCAGTAGCTAAATGATTAAACTTGATCTGATTGTCTAGCACAACAGTATCCTGTTTCATCTGAACTCTTGATTCAAAGCCTATATGTCCTTGAATCTTATTTAAATTGACACTAGATTCGCTTGTTCCAGTCGTAGCCTTGACATCTTCATTAATAATACTTAAGAAACTTCCTCTATCCGTAGAGCCTGTAAGATCTTTAAACTTAAAATTTCCTTTTAAAGACAAATAATTGGTATCCGGCGTTGCATTTGCTGAATTCAGTCCGGGAACAATCAATAATTCACCTTGGCCATCGAGCTTAAAGGCAATAGAAAACAATACATCATCTTTTTTGACAAAATTATCAATAGGTACAACTTTTTTATCACAATTTGTACCACCAGTTGCTGTGGTACAGTTATATAAAGAACCCGGAAGTTGCCCAATTGCAATTTCAGCTTTTGCTGCAAATAATAAATTATCTGCCTTGATATAAATTCCTTCATCTTCAAAACCAATGACACCATCTGATTTCAAATATGAGTCGATATTTCGAAGACCTGCATAATAATTGACTTCTTCGTTATATACTCCCTTTCCACCATCTACAACAATGATCGAAGTTGTACTTGGCGTTCCAGTTTTTTTATCAATACCATAACCTTCCGTAGACATCGCCAAGTTATATCCCAAACCTGAGCTCGTCACTCCTTTATAAGTATAGTTTTTAGCAAATAGCGCCAGATTGGCATTTAAATTAAAGATTGGTATGCCTAATCCCCATTCTCCAGAAGGGCTGGTGATCTCAGCAATTGAATTGTCTGAAATAAAACGTGCTTTGCGTGCTATCGCCTGAAAATCCATACCACGGATTGCAATTAATGCTACATTTTGCCCTTTATCAACCGGTACCATATCGTAGGTTAATTCGCTACTTGCAGCATTAAGTATCTTTTTAATATTTTCATTGATAATAAAATTTAAACTTTTAACTTGTGCGGTATTGATGTAAATATCACCAAAATCAATATATGCATTTTTAGTATTCAAATTGGTAGCATTGGTTGAATTACGAATAGCTAAAGGAGATAAGTTTGAAAATTCTATAGCATAGCTACCATGTCCCGTATGACCTATTTCCAAAGTTGTTGGAGCAATATTTTGACCTAATAGAGGATTGCCTTCACGCGTAAACTCAGCAGAAACGCCAAAATGCAAACCACCAGCCCCCGCAAAACCATAACCAGAAGCAGGCTTTGTTGTTTCCGTTAAATCCGATCCGGTACGATTTACCGTATTAAAATCTTTCAGACCAGCCTGATTGGCATTAAAGAATATTTTCGCATTTGTAACACCCCCCGATGCCCCCATACGAATCACATTTTTCNNATGCTCCCATACGAATCACATTCTTCTGGTTATTGGGATCTGAACCATAGCGCAAGTCAATATTTACACCGGGATTTTTCGCATTCACTCGACTCGAGTCTACATCGCTTGAATCAGCCACTCGGTCTAAATTAACAATATGATCCGTGTTGCCATCACGACTTTTGGTGGTTATCACTATTCCCTCATTTGAGTCTAGATACATGTAACCATCGGCAGAAAAATTAAAATTAAAATCTTTTAGGGTTAAATTTTTACCGTTTAAACCATATCCAATACTTGCATTTTGTAACTGAAAGTCTAAATGTGCTTTCTCATCACGGTTAAATAAACCATGAGTAGTTTGCAAATAAAATTTTAAAGGAGAAGTCGTTGAAAGACTCAAAGAACCTAAATTCTGTTCAGCTGTGGTACAAGTTGCAGCCCCACATAACAACATGATTTTTTCTACAGTTGCCTGAAATGGGGAAATACTGGCTTGAATTTTTACTCCGGTTCCTCTATCGGTTGTGCCTACATCAAAATCAAGCGTACTTTTAATTGCACTGTTATTTACACCTTTGACTTCAACATTATGCATCCCCAATTTCATGCTACCTGTATCGGTATAGTCCACCCAGTTGACCTGATCTACATTGATCTTTGAGACTTCATGTGTAATAGAAATACCATCCTGCCCCGTAACATCACTTAAAGAGTGATCCGTTAACTGCTGGAGAGCAAAAGATTGTTGAGCCATTAATACACAAGCCGTGAGCATATTCAGTTTTATTATTTTTTTCATTGCAACATCCTTATTCTTAAAAATCTTTGTTTAATTAACAACGACTGGTTCCAGTACCTGCGCAGTTATAACTAAAAATTTTTAAATCACCTGACATATGTAAATTACCGTGTACATTCAAACCCATAAATCCTTTTTCAGCACCTTTATCAAAAGCAGGAACATCTATATTGTTATTCACTTTTGTGCCTTGGGCATCTAATGTATAACCATTATATTGATTATATTTTATATCTTTTAAATAACCCTTAGAGCTTGCATCATCGGTTTCAACTGACAGACTACTAAAACCTAAATTTCTTATTTTTAAAGGTTTATCATCAAAAAATGAGAGCTTCATTGCTGTTTGAGGCATCATATCCTTGTTGATAATCGTGCTTCCCGCCAAAGAAAACTTATCTATCTGAATAGTGCCTTGAATTTGCTTAAAGACCAGCCATCTTTGATTACCGGCTGCATCCGCATGATTATTAGGGGAAAATGCAAAACGGCATTGCACATCCGATACGCAATCATAGGTATAATATACGCCTTGCTGATCAGAAATATTTTTTATGCTTAAATCATTTGCATAGCGATGATTTAATGACAAAGTCCAGCTTAAATCAGCTCCCCCTTGTCCCGTAACCTCAAGTAATGCCCCGTTATCTAAACCCACCAATTCTGCGTGCGCTGCACAAGCCATCAATAAAACTACAGAAATAGATATTTTATTTAACATTTTTACACCCCTATAATCCCGTAGTTTTAAACTTAAGATGCTGAATCAGAACACCATCGATTACAGCTGAACCCAGATTGACAGCTGTTCCTGTGGGACTCTTAAATACCACCCCTGTCGCTTCTGCACCCCTATTGGCGTTTAGAAGATTCGTAGTGGTATTTCGGGTAACACTACCCATTGCAATACTGCTGTGCGTCGCATTTGTACCCTGATACCGAACCGTACTGGTTCCCGTGGTAATGTCTGAAAAATTTGAGCCGCAATAACTTACGTTACAGGTTGAACCTTTAAAGGATGCTGTTGTTAGCCCTGTACCCGATTGAAATTGAGGATTTGGATCTGTATCTGGATACCAGGTATAAATCTGGGAATATATGGCAGGCACTTTAGGAATACGTGTCACTTCCAGAATGATATTGTTGCCTTCTGATGCCAGAATAAAAGGTTGATACATATTTCCCAATACCAGGTTGATATTGGCACTATACAAGTAAAGACCCTCTTTATCATTAAAGAGTGGAGCCAGGGAACCATCCAGTGCTGGCGTTACCGCAGTACCATCATCTGTATCGCTTTTAGCTGCAGTACTGATACGAATGCCTTTTTCATCCAGATTCGTATCGGTAAACTTTAAGGTAGATGGATTATCATTGGTGTTTATACGTAATAGTGTAGCTATCCCCAGTGTTTCATCGTAGAGCTTATTGATATCATCATTTTGAGTCTGGAATAATCGCACTTGAGAACCATTGATACTCAGGCCATTCGCCACAAATTGTGATCTTAAACGATAATCTTTATCTAACCCGCTTGCAGGTGCACCATTAATAGCATTAACTGTACGAGTTGAATCAAAAGACCGAGAGAAAATATCTGTCCAAAACCCCAATTTGATTCGGTCACTTGTTGTGTCGCCGCCATCCTTAGCCAAAGGCGCTTCTAGTGCCAGATAACCAATATCACTCTTGTTCGCAGCTGCAAACTGTTGAATGTCTTTTGCTGTACCTGCACGGAATAACCAGGGATTAGCAGCACTTCCCCAATATATACCTGTATTACTATAACGCTGATTTAAGTCGCCATTACTTTTAGATAAGGCCAAACCATAAATAAAAACATCCGCTTTTGTACGGGTATTGCTTATAGCAGCCGCAGCTGTTGTATTTGCTACATTAGTTGCATTGGTTTTTGCATAATTTATGACTGTTGTATTTGCTGCAGATGTTGCCTGCTGGGTGGCAGTACTGTTTGCTGATGCTCTAATTTGAGCAAGAGTAGTATCTTTTAAACGATTATTTACTGCTAAATCAATTGCACTTCTATTGTCAATCAGAATTTTTTCTATCGTATTTTTATACGCACTTTCAGCTGATGCTTCCGCATTCCAAGTACTTTCTGGATATTTAGTTGTACCATCATTTTTCACGCCTTCGGTTAATCTATAATATTGATCATAACGGTCATTATAATAGTTCTGATATGTCGTTGTATTATAATAAACTTCTATTTCCTGATTACGATATGCAGTTTCATTTTGCGTTTTTACCTGAGCATAAGTAGTGGTATAGGTAGTAGTAGTGGTACTACCATTTTGATAAATTCCATTGTATACCGTGTTATAAGTTGAATCGTAACTTCCTTGATACAAGTTCGCTTTTGCATACGTATACCCTGAATCATAATTTGTTTGATAAATTTTATTGTATGCACGCTGGTACAATAGGTCATAATTCTCACCGGTTGGAATAATACGGATAAAACCAGTGTCGTATTTCGGTTTGTCTACAGCAGCAATAGCATTATTGTTATAACTGGAGGCGGTAGAAAGATCATTAGGACCTTGAAAGACCATTTTAAAGTTTTCAGGCAATAATGCGATCCCCTCACCGGTAGTTTCAGAAAGGTGATTATCGGATAAAGATTCAAGCGCATAAACTGATGGGCTAAGTAAAGTTGCGAGCATACTCGCCAAACAAGATTTTTTAAATCTTGTATTATTCCAACTCTGAGTCATCACGACCTTCCTTTTTATCAGATGCTCCGCATCATTATTTTTTAATTCATCCTGTGCTTGGTATGCCGAATTTTTATTTATTTGTCATTACAACAATGTTCTTACCAAGTCTGTACAACTTTTTATTATGCTGAATATTATTGCAATTGCAAAAAAAACTGGCCAATTGAGCACAGTTTCCGATGAATGAATGTACCAAAAAATAAGCGGACCAAAATGATCCGCTTATTCAATTATTTATAATATTTATGCTTTGGGCAAGGTCACACCGGTTTGTCCCTGATATTTACCACCACGGTCTTTATAAGAGGTTTCACATACTTCATCAGATTCAAAGAACAACATTTGAGCCACACCTTCACCCGCATAAATACGTGCTGGCAAGTTGGTGGTATTTGAAAATTCCAGTGTGACATGACCTTCCCACTCAGGTTCAAGTGGAGTGACGTTTACAATAATACCGCAGCGTGCATAAGTCGATTTACCTAAACATACAGTCAATACATTACGCGGAATACGGAAATACTCGACCGTACGTGCCAGGGCAAACGAGTTGGGCGGAATAATGCAGACATCGGATTCAATATCGATAAAGCTTTTATCATCAAAGTTTTTTGGATCGACAATTGCTGAATGCACATTGGTAAATACTTTAAATTCACGTGCGCAACGAACATCATAACCGTAGCTTGAAACACCATAAGAAATGAGTTTTTCACCGGCTTCATCGTAACGTACCTGGTTTTCTGCATACGGTTCAATCATGCCGTGTTTTTCGCTCATTTCGCGAATCCAACGATCAGACTTAATTGCCATTATCTCAATCCAAAAATAGTTAATTCGATTATTGCGCTGTACTTTAACTGAAATTGGCTGCAATGAAAATAATGATCAGGCGATGATGTCATTTTTTACAAAATGAACATTTTCACCGCCCTATTTTAAAGACTTAAAATAGCAGAATAACTTAATGGAATTGAAAAACTGATTAAGACTATAGAAGCAGTCTTTTGCAAGTTTGACTGATTGAGCCAGCGTACTTTATTAGAAGCCAGGGTAGAACCGATAAAAATCCAGAATAAGGCGATCGGGACAATTAAAACCAGGAACATCACAATATGAACCAAATAATTATTCAGCGTTAACCAGGCTGTGCTTGGAAATATAGCGGAAGCAAACAGTAAGGCTTTAGGATTGAGTAAAGTTGCACAAAACAACTCTCGGGCACGAATGGTCGGCAGATTATAACTTGCTTCAATATCTGCGGTTTTCCAGAGTTTAATCGCCAGAAAAATGATATAGCACGCACTCAGAAGTTTTAAAATGGTCGGTAATATTGGAAATTTAGCTGAAACTGTACCAATGATTAAACCCCAAAGCGTAATTGCAATTAAGTAACCACAAGATTCAGCAGGAATCAATCGTAATGATTTACGTACACCGATCTGAATACCAGAAGATGCCAGTAAGGTATTTGTTGGGCCAGGCGTTAATAAAATGGTGATAACCAAACCAATGAATAACCATGAAATCATATGCGATCTCTCTATAGAGTGCGCGAAGAGTAAATCAGTTTATTGTACTTAGCAAATCAGAAATTTTATATCTTTTAGAAATGCAGAATATTTTTTATAAATTATTTAAATTTCAATAAATTAAAATACTTTATTGCGGTTCAACTCATGAGTCATTTGTTAGAAAAAGTTTCAATAAATTATTTTTTAAGGTTAATCATTTAGATTGACCGAACTTGACCTGTCCCTTAAGGGTCGATTCAGGCACAATACCTCATCATTTAAGTGGCCCACATTTTTATGGCAAAACAGTTCTTTCAGTCATGGCTTCCCTCACCGCAAAAAGTTGCCGGGATGAAAGTAATGAAGATTTTTGGTCAACGCACCTTAAACCCTTTACTTTGGTATGTGAACAGAAAGTCCATTTCAAAGGCTGTTTTTATTGGCACGTTTTGGGGCATGTTGCCTTTACCTTTTCATAGTGTTTTGATTGTACTGACCGTCTTGCTATTTGAAGTCAACCTTCCGCTCAGTCTATGTCTGGCATGGCTGACCAATCCTTTTACTCTTGTTCCGATCTTGTATCTGGGCTTCTGGTTAGGCAGCAAAATTTTCCAGGTCAATATGATTGATCAGGATATGATGCTAGGCGTGTTGCATCAGATCAGCCATGCTATCACTCACTTTGGGCATGGACACATCGACTTGAGCCTGGCGAAAATTTTATTATCTGGATTAATATTGGAAGCATTTATTTTTGCTGTTGTATTCTTCGTAATTACGCGATTATTGTGGCGATGGAATATTATTCAGCACCATAAACGGCGCCGAGATTTTCAATAATCATTGTATCTTTTAACCTTATTTAGCTTATTCACATGCTCTTTAACGACTAAAATGAAATCAGACTGATTTATGGAATTTTCTCTATTAAAAACAAGAGCTAAATCCAAAATATAAAAAGCCCAAACAACCTTGTGATGCCAGTCAGTTAAGAAATTGATTGGCATTTTCTTTTTTAAATTCATGACTGTATTTGATGTGGGAAAGTCATCCGCAACTGTTTTAGGCATGAGGTGCATTGCACCGNNAAAAAATGATTGTTTCTGCGACAAATTTGCTCGTTGATAGTGGCTGACGAGTTTTGCGGTGAGGAGTATTACTCCGTAAGATGGCTTTGGTCTTACGAAGCAATGCTTCTCAGGGCGAAACCAAAGTAACAAATGAGCTGCAAGGATTTGATTTAAAATGGTAAGACTCCGCCATGAATCACTAAAAAATTAAAGAGTCTATTTCTAAACTCCTTAACTGATCAGCATTAAAACAACCTTGAGCTTTTCAAAGACATTGGCTTGATTAAACAAGAAAAATTAGAAAATCCGGTTTTGTGGCTTTTCTGCTTTTGGCAATTGATCGGCAATTTTCTGGGCAATGGCCATATAGCTTTCCGCAGCATCATCTTCTACCAGCACAGATGGTTTACCGGCATCGGCATTTTCACGAATTTTCACATTTAACGGTAAACGCCCGAGTAGAGGAATATGGTATTGTTCAGCCAGTTTGTCACCGCCCCCAGTACCAAAAATCTGTTCCTCATACCCACAATTAGAGCAGATATGCGTCGACATGTTTTCAATTACGCCCATCACCGGAATCTGAACTTTATTAAACAGTTCGATGCCTTTGGTTGCATCCATCAATGCCACATTTTGTGGTGTGGTGACAATCACTGCCCCGGTTACCGGAATACGCTGTGCCAGGGTTAATTGAATATCGCCCGTACCTGGTGGCATATCAATCATCAATACATCGAGGTCTGGCCATAAAGTCTGGTTAAAGAGTTGCATTAAAGCGCCCGTCGCTTTGGGACCGCGCCAGGCAACCGGAGTGTTGTTATCGCCAGTTAAATGGCCAATAGAAAGTACAGCCATACCATAAGCATCCAAGGGCACAAAATTTTCTGCTTCAATCATGGGAGTACGCCCGGCATTGCCCAGCATGGTTGGAATACTCGGCCCATAAATATCTGCATCCAGCACCCCGACTTTTAAACCCAGTTTCTGCAGGGCCAATGCAAGATTAACGGTGGTTGTCGATTTTCCCACACCCCCTTTACCTGACGAGACCAGAATCACATTTTGAATACGGGGATGCTTGGGCACATCTCTTTGCTGCGGTGCCGGTTTCTGGATTGGTGGATTATTGGGATCTTGTTCCTGCTTGCTTTCAGTTTGAGCCGTTTTTCCGCCAGCATCTATGACAGGGGGAAGTTTTTGCGCTGGAGCTGCCGTAGTAGCCTGAGCATTACTTGCACAGCTATGTCCCTGTTTGCCATGCTCAGGGTTAGAACAGTTTTCACCATGTTGATGCTTTTGCTGGATGACATGCATATTCAGTTCCTGGATGCCGCATTTTTCCAGTGCATCGGCCAGATCATCATGAATTTTTTGCAGGTGATCGGCTTCTTCAGGATAAGTGTGAATGGTGATTTGTAATACTCGCCCTTCTACATTGACTTGTGTAATTCGGTCTTTCAGGGCATGGTTGGAATTGGGCAAGCGATAGCCCTGTAACACATTCTGGATTTCTTCCTCCTTCACCTCTTGCGCGGGTGAAAATACAGATTTAAGCGAAGAAAGCCACGACATAAGTTTACTCCAAGTATGGACATACAGCTGAATAGCATAGTTTAGCTTTAAATGCCGCGAAGGTTAAGCATAGTTCTCTATAGCTTGATAGATGCGATTGTAAATACAAATAAATCTATAACTTGCAATATTCAGTATTGAATTTTATCTACACCCGCAAGAGGTGTTGCACACCCTTGTTATAAAGACCATGTAGATACCCACGATAAAACAGCCTTAAGTCAAAATGACCTGTCCGACATCGTGCTTATCCTGTTAATAATTTTGCTACAGACTTGCTGCTATCTTGTTCTTTATATTAGTAAATTATTTTGTTTTTCATTTTCTTCTGGGGAATAACATGTTACTTAAGCACCTAATTCCAATTACATTTTTGTCAGTAATATCATTTACTCATGCAGCCAACGAGACATCATCCATATACACCCCTGAAGGTCAAACCCTTAGCGTAGGTGACTCTTATAGTGACATGCAAAATCGTATGCATTTATCTCCAAATTCAATGATTAGCCATGAATTCCAAGAAAATAAAAAGCAGTATCTGGCTATGGACTATACTTATGAAGTGGAAAATATGCTGTATACGATTACCATTGTGAACGATCGGGTGAAAAAAATTGCATGGCTAAATACCGATCAGGACATTAAACAAGCTAAAATTATAAAAGAATGATTCAACCTCATTAACTGAAAAAATAGATAAACAATATCTAGTTAAGCTATACAACGACTTTAACGCTGAGCAAGTTTAAGCTTGATCAGCTTTTTTTTTAATTTGTGTCGTCTGTCGGTGGCTATTTTTCTTTAANNATCTTTAACTCGTCAAATTGGCTACAGGCCTAGGTTTTAAATTTATTACATCTAAACGTAGCGGAATGTTGCCATTCTGAATGGGATTTAAATTGCAACGGCCGTACAAGGCATACCGCCGCAACAGAAAATTGACTATTATCTTCTGATAACGAGCCAACTTCTAGTCTGGTTATGTGCATTTACTTAACCGGGATCATCAAGTGCTGGTATTGCGTTCCGGGCCACATCACATAAGGTACCCCAGTATCCGGTTGGGCATTTTTTGGATACATATTATAAAAGCCAGGTTCAGCACCGACAATCATGACATGAGGACCTGTCTTGATCCAATGGTTACCAGTTGTAGGTTTTTGGGCATAGGGATCCGTATTGCTGGCATCGGTCCCACCCGCTAACATATACATAAAACCGGTTTTTCCTACAGTGGGCTTTTTGTGGCCCATCCAGGCTTCCGCCCATTCCAGAGCCGCCTTGTCCATGCACATCGGGTCTGGGTCTGGGGTAGTCGGATTGTCAGGCATACAGGTAAAACCATTACTGCCTCTGCGCAAAGTACGCATCTTGCCATCTGAGCCTATGGCCACAATAGTTGCTGCTGCACCGACTTTTTTCGGTGCTGCGCTCATTGCGCTGGCGATTGCCTTCTGGTCAGCTGCTGAAGAGGTAGCCTGCGTACCACCTTTGCCTTCAGCGGCCAGGATGGCAGGTGCGGATAGGACAACCCATCCGCTAATCATTAATATTTTAGGAATATTCATGGTCTTTACTCCCGAAAAGGAGGTTAAGTGGGTGACCCCTAACTCAGGCTATCTGGCACATCAGCCTTATAACGCAAAAATGAAATACAGCATAATTATTATTTTACTGATTATTTTGAACTCTATTAAGTTATCCCATCAACATGATGTACTGCATTGCACAGATTTCATAACAAATAAAATCACTAGCACACAATAATTTACGAACATAAGAAACCAGGCTGCTCTTAATATTTGAGGCATGTAACCAACCTGATTTTAAAGCGGCCTTAAATATAACTATGTCGAAAATATTAAAGACTCTGAGCTTGTAGTTTGTCATCAGACATCTTGAAAATCTTCTGCAATTTGCTTTGGTTTATAAAATTTGGTTCTGTCAGAATGCCTCGAGTTAAGCCACCTAAGCAAACGGTTCTAACTTGAATGAGTTTTCAGGTTACTCACCTCTTAAACAAGAAATGCCACTTCTATTGCAGAGATATCAATTCCCACTATGCTCATCATGGCATCAAATGCGCGTTTAGCGGCTGCACGGTCAGGAGAGGTATATGCTTTAAGCGCGACTGGGGTAATCTGCCAAAAGATCCCCTACTTGTCCTTACAACCAGCCAGCTTCGCTCTCCTGACCAGCATTTCCGGCAATTGCATTCCAGTAGCGATCTGTTTCTTCCTGATCTTCAGTCGCCACCTGAAATGAGAAGGCTTCGTTGTACATTTTACCTCTTCATGGAGATTAGGCTTATGCTATTTGGAGAAACTTCCATGCGTTCCCGATATCAGATGAATTCAGTTATTCGACACCTTTTTAAATTTAACTAAAAAATGGAATAGACTTATTTCATAATTGTATTTTTATTGATTTAAAGGTATTTCTGAATAATTCAAAGGTATCTATAAAATCGGTGGCTATTCACACACCATCTTTGCTTTTATCCTGCTGGATAAACCTGTAAATG
>DKLL01000186.1:0-4120 GCA_002455755.1 Acinetobacter sp. UBA6641 | reverse complement strand
GCAACTTTGACTTTGGTCGGTCGGAAGCAGAATGCTAGCTCATCTTGCTTCCTTCCAATAAATTAATCTCTGTTGCACCTCATTTGAGAATCCAAGCATTTAATTCAGCGTCTATATTGAAGAGATTTTATCCTGGTCATTCCGGCAGAAAATATCGTTATCGAACATCAGGCTTAGGCTGATCAATTATTATTTCCTTACGGACTCTGCATAGCAATGCATACCGGATTTACAATACCTCAGAGGGAAAGTTGCACTTGCTTTTCCACAACAAGGCTAATAAATATCGATAAGCTGACCTTATGTTTTTGAATCACTTTCAATACGACCATCCACCAAATTAATGGTTCGATCACAGGTAGCAGACAGACGTGGATCATGCGTAACCAGCAATACAGCACAATCGCGTTCACGATGAACTTTACGAAACAGTTCAAACATTTCAGCGGCGGTCTGAGTATCCAGGTTACCTGTAGGTTCATCAGCCAAGAGTAAGGCCGGTTCAGTAATCAAGGACCGCGCAATGGCCACCCGTTGTTGCTGTCCACCAGAAAGCTCATTCGGTTTACGGTCAGCAAATTTTTCCAAGCCCACCGCAGCCAGCAATTCACGCGCACTCTCTAATGCCTGTTTGTCCGGCTTGCCTCGGGTCAGCATCAACGGCATCAGTACATTATTTAGGGCAGTAAAGGCCTGAATCAGATGATGAAACTGAAACACAAAACCAATGCTGTTGCCGCGTAGTGCCGTGCGTCCGCTATCATCCATGCCACTGGTGGCCTGACCCAGTAAATACAGCTCGCCACTGCTGGGTTTATCCAGTAAACCTAAAATATTCAACAAGGTACTTTTGCCAGAGCCGGAAGGACCAATCAGTGCAGCAAAATCATTGCGCTCAATCCGCAGATCGATGCCATGCAGTACCTCAACTTCATTGGGCTGATCAATATTATAAGATTTACGCAGCCCCTCTAAACGCAGTACTTCCTGAGATTGATCAGACATGACGAATCGCCTCCACGGGATCAAGTGCCGCTGCCCGTCGCGATGGCACAGCCGCAGCCAATACACCGGTCAATGTAGCCAGCAACAAGGCCAATATGACCAGATTGATCGAGATCGGAATATAAAACAAACCTGGACCAAAGTTATTGAATATCCAGACTAAGCCATAACTGACCACGCTGCCGAGAATCGAACCGAGCAGGCCAAAGATTGCACCCTGAAACAAGAAAACCCTTAAGATTTGAGATCGGGTTGCACCGGTTGCACGTAAAATTCCAATTTCCCGGGTACGCTGCACCACGCTGACCGACATCACGCTGGCAATGCCAAACGCCACTGAAATTGCGACCAATATAATAATCATATTGGTCGATAGGCTCTGCGCGGTAATTGCATTCATGAGCTGGGCATTGGTTTTAATCCAGCTTTCGGCTTTCAATGAAGTCAGGCGTCCTATCTGTGCAGCCACATTATCTGCCTCAAAAATATCTGCAATGGTGAGATCAATTACGGTCACGCCGCCGGGCAGACTGAGTAAGGACTGTGCCTGTTTCAAGTCCAGATAGACATAACGCGAATCCAGTTCGCGCACACCGAGTTCAAATATTCCGGCAATATTCACCACTGCACTGTTCTGCTGACCGGTATCCAGTCGCAGCTTGCTGCCAACTTGTACCCCCAGATCTTTGGCCAATTGACTGCCAATCAGCACGTCATCCGCGCCTATTCGTAGCTGACCACTGGTTAAATACTCTTTTAAGGGAATGATCTGTTGATAACGCTCCAGATTGATACCGACCAAGGCGACCGATTCGACTGCATCCCCACGCTGCACAAAGGCAGGCCCAGACACCACAGGTGATACAGCGGTCAATACCGGTAACTGATCCAGGGTTTCGGTAATTTGCTGCCAGTTATTAATCGAACGCAACCGCTGTGCGCGTTTATCTTCCTGCACTAGCTGTAGCGTACCCGGTGCAGGCGGCACAACCTGATTTACTTCATCCAGTGACAGCAAACGGATANNATCCCCAAAGTACGTTCGACAATATTCGACTGTAGCCCTTGAATTAAAGCGCTAATAAACACGATCACGGCGACACCTACGGCGACACCTACAGTGATCATAATGGACTGCGCACGACCTTCGCGCAAAAAACTGATTGCGATCGTCCACTCCGTCCAAAGCCGCCCGAAAAAGTTTTTCAATCGAATTTCACCGGTAATTCATTTTTGCTATCTGTAGCATCAGCGTGATTCACGAATGCTGTTTTTTGAGGATTTAAACGTACTCGTGCACCCTCGTCCAATGTAGATTCGGCATCAGCCAGTATCTGATCTCCCTGACTCAAACCTGAAACCACTTCTGACATGGCCAGTCCACGTAAGCCTAGGGTGACCTGTTGATGCTTTATTTTTCCATCACGTACCAGCCGCACCATGGCCTTATTTCCCTTAATGCTACTTAAAGCGTCATTGGGGATCACCAGTGCCCGCTCACGTCGGTCAGTTTCGACATTTACCGAAACAGTCATGTCCTGACGCAGAAACTCAGGTACTGGATCAACGGTTAATCGGACTTCGACCGTACCACGCTGTGGGTCAATACTTGGTGCAATAAAATTGATCTGGGCCGGAAAAGTTTGATCCGGGTAAGCATCTGCGATGACAGCGGCTTTTTGCTTTAAGGCGAGCCGGGATAAATTGCGCTCGTCCAGTGGCACCCGAATTTCCGTATTGCCATCCAGTGCAATGGTAAATAATGTATGCCCAGGCTGAATCAGATCACCCGGCTCCACATCAAGTGTCAGTACTTTACCTGCGACTGTAGAGCGAATTTCAGTCTTGGCCAATTGCGCCTGTGCNNTCTATTTCTTCTGCTGACAGTACTCCGGCTTCTAAATTACGTCTACGTGCTGCTTCTCGGCTAGCCTGTTCCAGCTGTGCTTTAGCAGTCGCCAATTCTGCTGCTGCCTGCGGACGTCTACTGCTGGCTAACTCAGTCAGTGCAAGCTCTGCCTGTCGCACTTGAGCAGTAAGTTCATCTGATTTCAGCACTAAAAGTAGATCACCCGGCGCAACTTGGTCACCTTCCTGAACCCGCCGTTCCAGTACTACACCGGTAATTTCGCTGCCGATCTGCGCACGAGATACTGTTTCTACCCGTCCAGTGGCCACCACAGTTTGCACCAGAGGCATAGAAGCAACCGTATAACTCGGCAATAGTGGTCCCTGCCACCAGCGAAATACAGCAAAACCCGCTGCAAGCATGAGCAATATAATTATCAAAAATTTATAGTGAACAGCGCGCAAAGAGTTTCTCCAGTTCAGTTTAAAGCACAGTACATCAACTAAAAGTACCAGATTTTTATAACATTAAATGTTTTATTAAATATTCTAAAAGGATTTCATCTCCCTCGGCCAGAAGTGAAATCATTTTCCCTATTCCTCGTCATTATTTGTAGTTAAATTTATTTTATAAACAAGACAAATATATTTCATTAACTACACTGCTACCGATTTCCCCAGACAGGTTATTACTATTCTTTTTGTATAGGAGAGAACATTCGGACGGATCAACAGTACCTCCATATGTGCGGATTCAAGCTGAAATAAATTATCTATTAAGTCATAGGTTTTATCATGATTCGCTTTGAAGATGAAAGCTACAATAAAGTGAAGATATGGATAGATCAACTCAACTTTAAAATTCAATAAAATCAGAAATATAGCTTACTAACAACTTATAGATTCTAGCTCATCCTAGAATTTGAGCATAATAAAATATTTGCTTATTAAAATATTCCACACAAAAACCTGTTATCAATTGAATATCCTGAAAACAAAGCAACTGCTCAGACCTGTCTTTTTTCTCTCTATAACCTGATCCAACTTCATGTTGATATTTATTATGTTCTATGGGATACCTGAATAGCCACCACTCTCCTCGACAAATATCCTCTATTCTTTTTGCATAGGAAAGAACCTTATGAGTGGAAGATATATCCCAGAATTTAAAGATGAAGCTGTTAAATTGATTACTGAACGTGGATATTCTGTCACTGATGGAGCAGAGCGTTAAGGGTATCACAGCACAGCATTTATAAATGGCTAA
>DKLL01000003.1 GCA_002455755.1 Acinetobacter sp. UBA6641 | reverse complement strand
AAGCACATGGCACTTCAATCAATAGAATCGCGGCGATATTAATCAGCATCGGCAGGGTTACGGTGCCACTGGCACGCATGATGGAAGCAAAAATCGCACTCGCTCCAAAGAACAGGATTGACCATAGCACGATAAATAATAATTGCTGCCCAAGTACAACCACCGTCGGGTCAGTGATAAACAGTGTCATCAGATATTTGGAGAACAGATAAGCCAAAGCCACCAGTCCACCGGTAATGACTATATTCATCCCGAGTGCGGTACGGGTAACTTTATTGAGCAGATCCGATTTTCCGGCACCAATGGCCTGGGCTGCAAAAATCGAAGCGGCAATCGAAATGGACAGGGCCGGAAATTGAATGTAATTCAGCACCTGATTGACTGCCCCATAGGCCGCGGTCGCATGTGAACCATGACGATTCACCAGCCCGACAATCACCAGACCGGCAACGGAGGTTGTCACCATCTGCACACCGGTAGGAATACCTAAACGCAGAATAATTTTACTCAGTTCAGGATGGTGGCGGATATGGCTAAGCAAATGACTGTCAAGCTTAAGCGGATGATCCTTTTTATTCAAATATAGGGGCAAAAAGATCAGTACTGCCAGATAACCGACAATAGTGGCTATGGCTGGAGCAATAATGCCCATTTTCGGAAAGCCAAAATAACCTGCAATCAGCACGGGAGTGACGAACAGACCAATCACAATGGTCATGCCTGAGACAATCAGGGGTGTGGTACTGTCACCCACGCCACGTAAAATTGAAGTATAAATAATATAAATAAACAGCAATGGACTGCCGGCAAGCATCCACTGTACATAAGGCAATGACAGATGCATCACCTGCGGATCTGTACCTAAAGCAAGCAAAATATGTTCAGCAAAAAATACACCTAATAAGGCAATAATGCTGCCGCCAATTAAAGTCATGAACAGGGTAGAGCCCACCACACAGCGCACTTTTTCAATATTTTGTGCTCCCCAGGCCTGTCCCACCAATACCGTTGCACCAGAGGACAGTCCAATCACAAAAGCCAGCAGGCAGAACAAAATGGGAAAGAAAACCGCTACAGCTGCAATTGCATTCACCCCCATCATTTGCCCGACAAAAATGGTATTAATGGTTCCGGACAGGTTTTGCAAAATATTGGTCGCAATCAAGGGCAACAGGAAAATTAAAAATGTTTTCCAGAGTTTCTGCTGGTTGACCAGTGATTGAGGATGAGGCATGGAACGTCCTGTAAAGATATTTTTATCATTTTCAGATTTAAGCTAACCCTAGCTGAAGTAGCTTAAAATAGCCTTAGTGTTTAGGTAACTGAGTCTAAATTTTTATGTAAAATTATAAGTTTATACCGCAGATAAAATGGCAGTAGCCTGTTCCAGGGTTTCATCTTTTTTAGCAAAACAAAAACGGATTAAACGTAAATTTTCTGGCGGGCGCTGATAAAACACCGATATTGGAATGGCAACAATGCCATGCTGTTCAGCCAGAAATTTACACATCTCGACATCATCCAGGTCGGGCCGGATAGCACTGTAATTCAGGTTCTGAAAATAGGTACCCTGTGACGGAGTAAAATGAAAGCGTGAATTACGCAGGCCGGAATTAAACAGGTCACGCTTATCCTGATAAAAGTCTGCAAGCCCTTCAATATGCTCAGGATGCTGTTGCATAAAAGTAGCCAGGGCCATTTGTACCGGTGTTACGCCGCAGAAGCTGACAAACTGGTAAATCTGGCGAAATATCTTCATCAGTTCTGGTGAGGCCACACAATAACCGGTTTTCCAGCCAGTGACATGAAAGGTTTTGCCAAAGGAACCGACCACAATGCTACGGTCACGCAATTCAGGAAAAGACAGCGCCGAATAGTGCTTTAGACCATCAAAAACCAGATGTTCATAAACCTCATCCGACAGCACCACAATATTTTTGTCCCGGATCAGTTCAATTAGATTTAACCAGTCCTGAGCTGACCAGATGGCGCCGCTCGGATTATGCGGGGTATTCACAACGATCATCCGGGTGTTGTGGTTAATGGCATCTTTCACCCGGTTCCAGTCGACCGAAAACTCGGGCGCTGATAGAGGAATATGAATGGCTTTGCCGCCTACCAGCTGCACGCTCGGTCCATAACTGTCGTAGCAGGGATCGAAAATGATGACTTCGTCACCGGCATGGATCAGCGCTTGAATGGCAACAAAAATAGCCAGGGTGGCTCCGGGCGTAATGGTGATTTCAGTCAGCGGATCAATCACCAGTTGGTCGCGTTTTAAAAATTGCTGGGCTACCTGCTCACGCAAGGAAATCAAGCCATCACCAGGTGCATATTGGTTAAAGCCATCCAAGGTGGCTTGGCTTAAGGCTTTAAGTAGTGCCGGAGGAGCAGCAAAGTCGGGAAAACCCTGAGAAAGATTTAAGGCATTCAGACGCTGTGCCATCGCGGTCATCACGCTGAAAATAGTGACACCCTGTGCCGGTAGTTTGGAATGAATCTCAATCATGACCCGAACTCTTCAATATTCTTATGCTTTCAGTGTAACAGCTAGCACCTCCCAGCAGAATCAAAGCATGAAGTTAAGCTCTGAAATTTTTTAACTCATTTCATTCCTTTAACTGAATAGTGCTAAGAGATAAAATTAACAAAAAACCTACTGGACGAAAAAAACAACATTTTCTAGAATGCGTCTCAAATTAAAATAAAGCTATAACAACAATAAATGATCATGTTTAAAAATATCCATACTGTCATGGAGGGGATGGGCTTAAGTTTGCAAAAGCGTGCCCTACATATCCAATTTTCTCATCAATTGCTGAATTCCCAGGTTTTTATTCAACGCATTGAAGGTCAACATCGCATCAATCAGGGGCTTAAGGCTGAACTGGTTTGCTTGTCGACCAACGCACATATTCCGCTGAAGCAATTTATTGGCGGCCAGGTCGCAGTTGATCAGGCGACCGATGCAGGTCAACTGTCTCGAATCACCGGCATCATCACGGGAGCCAGCCAAGGTCAAAGCGATGGCGCGCTTACCCTGTATAAACTCACCATTCAAGATGCGACTGCGCTCTGGCACAAACGCCGTAACAGTCGCGTATTTATGAATAAAAGTGTACGGGATATCAGTGAAATCCTGTTTAAAGAATGGCAAATGAAAAGTGCCCTGTTTGCAGCCAGCTTAAGTTTAAATACTCAAGGTTTGACCAAAGAATATGATGTGCGTCCTTTTGTGATGCAGGCCAATGAAACCGATTACGAATTTTTAACCCGACTGTGGCGCAGCGAAGGCATAAACTGGCTGATTGATGAAGCGGAACAGATTGTAGCGACGTCATCAGCTGCCATAGAGCCACAGACATTACGTTTGATTGATGAAAATTCTCAATATAGTGCTTTAAACAGAAGATCGATCCGCTTTCACCGCAGTCATGCCACAGAACAATTTGATAGTATCACCAGTTTTATTGCTGAGCGTCATTTGCAGTCAACCGCCATTCAGGTCCAGCGTTGGCAAGCCAACAGTCTGTCTCAGGATCAAGCCCATACCAGGCTAAGCAATCATCAGCATAGCGATCTGCACGATAATGAAACCTTAAGTTTGGAGCAAGTCTGGAGCATCAGTCCTGCATGGATTCCGGATTTAACCGGTGCCGATCAAACCACGGCTTCAGGTAGCCAACAGTTAGATAAATTCAATCAGCAGTTATCCCAATATCAAGACTTGCAGTCCAAATATTTTACTGCCCAGAGTAGCGTACGTGATGCACAGGTCGGTTACTGGTTTGAATTGCTTGATCATCCGGAAATGGATCTGCATTCAGGTTCAGATAAAGAATTGCTGATTTTGGGTAAATCTTTTTATAACCAGAATAATTTACCCAAAGACATGCTGCGCCAGTTAGAAACATTGCTGAGCTTAAGTCGTTGGCAAAATTCAGGGGAAGAGCGACAGGGTAATGAGTTATATCTGGTACGGCGCAATATTGCTGTAGTTCCTGAATATCATCCTTTGGTACATCGACCAGCGGCCTATCCGCAACGAGCTAAAGTGGTCGGTCCTGAAGGGGAAAGCATTTATGTCGATCAATGGGGACGAGTCAAAGTACGTTTCTTGTTTACTCGTAGTGATGATCATAGTCACGATGGTGGCGCTGGAAGTAATGATAATGACAGCGATTCTGCTTGGGTGGACGTACTCACCCCATGGGCGGGTGAAGGTTATGGTGCACGCTTTCATCCGCGGATTGGTGAAATTGTAGCGATTGACTTTTTTGAGGGGGATGTGGATCGGCCTTTCATCGTGGGGCGGATTCATGAAGCAGAACGCCATCAGACCAAATTCGATCTGAAAGGTCAGTTACCCGAGACCAGAAAGCTCAGCGGTATCCGCTCGCAAGAAGTGGATGGAACCGGTTTTAACCAATTACGTTTTGATGATACTCGCGATCAGATCAGTACCCAGTTACAGAGTAGCCATGGTACCAGTCAGCTGAATTTGGGCAATTTGAGTCATCCTAAAGATCAAGAAAGCAGTGATGGGCGCGGTGAAGGCTTTGAGCTAAGAACAGATCAATGGGGTGCTGTTCGGGCGGGTAAGGGTCTACTGATTTCGACCCATCTTCAAGATCAAGCCAAAGGTAATCATCTCAGTACACATGAGGCAAAAACTCAACTGCAATCGAGTCTAAATAATGCTCAGGCATTGAGTCAAGTTGCGGAAAATCAGCTGACGGATCCCTTGGAAGTTTTAGAAAATTTAAAGGCTTTTCTTGAACAAATTGAAAATAGGGAAAAAGAAAAAGCAGACAGTTTTAAACAGGCTGTAATGCTACTCGCTGCGCCTCATTCGATTGCCCTTGCAACAAATAAAGATATTCATATTTCAGCAGATCGACAGATTCATCATAGTGCGGGAGAGAGTATTAACTTCAGTACACAGAAGTCTTTGATTGGACATGCCAGCCAGAAAATTAGTTTTTTTGCCGCACAAGAAGGAGCAAAGTTATATGCAGGAAAAGGAAAGGTTGAATTACAAGCACAGGATGATGCCATTGAAGCCATAGCCCGTAAGGTGATTAAACTGATTTCGACCGAAGATAAGATTGAAATAACTAGTCCTAAAGAGATTGTGCTTACAGCAGGTGGTTCACAGTTAAAGATCAATGGACAAGGTATTTTTACGACTACGGGTGGCAAGTTTGAGAGTAAGGCGGGGCAGCATAGTTTTGGGGGAGGAGGGAAGGCGATTATGCCTCAGACCAGTCTACCAAGGCTGGAAACGCCTTATAGTAATCAGGTGGATTACAGTTGGAATCATTTTTCAGAGGGCGAAAAGGAAATTTTTATTGTTGATCAATCAGATGGAAAATTAATTAAAAATATTAAAAATGAGCTGGATAGCGAAAAAAATATAACTTCCTTAAGGTTCTATACTCCACAACAAACAGAATTTACAGCATTGGGATTTAACTCTTTAAATACTTATTTAAGTCAGGATATAGCAGACGATAATTGTGATGAGTTGATAGAAGAAATAGAAGAAAAAATTTTAGAACATGATGAAGTTTATACAGAAGAGGATTTTGATTAATGAGTAATCTAGTCACAATTTTTTCTAAATTCTATGATAAATCGGGTCAACGAATTATTAATCTAAATGTAAAGTCTCGTTATCATGGATCAACCAGAGAAAACCAGCAAAAGACTGACGAAAAGGGTTTTTTTACCTTTCAGGCTTCTTCTAATAGAACAATCGAAATTTTAGCCAAACCACCGAATGCTAAAGAATATACGGTTTTTAAAGTGATGAATTCATCTGTAATTTCATCTGCGAATCATCCCATAAAAGTGTATTTACCAAAAACTATTGAAGAATATCGACTAGAAAACATACAAAACCCTCAGGGTAAAACGGTAAAGAATTTTTTCAAGGTGGTTGATAGTAATGGAAAAGTTATGACTAATTTTCCTATAAAATCACGTCCAAAAGGGAAAAAATCTTTTGAACGTTCTACTAATAAAGAAGGACTTGCAGAAATAGAATCTTCTCCAAATCGAGACATCGAAATTTTAGTTCTGACATCTAGTGATAAATTTGTTTTAAAAAAATCTATAAATTCTGGTGCTGGCTCACAACAGCCCATCCTGATTAAGTTAGATGAACCTTACGATAATTTTAAAAGTTTATCGACGATCACTTTGCTAGATAGTAATGACAATAAATATATTGTAGAAAAAACTAATGTTGAAATATTGGCTGTGGAGAGCAAAGAAAAGAATCTAATTTCTGTTTCAAATGGAAAGCTTGCAGTTAGAGGTTATATTGGAAAGTGGTTGAAGATAACTGTATGTAAACCTGATGGCAATCCACTAAAATCTTTAGACTATTTGCCAAAAAGAATAAATGAAAGTTCAGTTAAATTGCATTTAGATGTGGATGTAACAATCGGTAGAACAGCGAAAAATGAACCGAATATTACTAGACCTATTACAGAAAGTATTACATGTAAGACTTGTGGGAAGTCTTTAAAAATTGACATGGATTTTATAAAAAATATCGCTCCAAAAGCTAAAGCTGAATTTCAAACAGCATTATTGCAGTTACCTAACTTTATGAAAAAATATGAAGTAAACTCTTGTAGAGACTTAGTTAATATTCTAGCTCAAGGGAAAATAGAAACTGAAAATTTTACAAAACTAAGAGAGAGTTTAAATTATACTAAGAAAACTTTTAAGAAACCTGAAAATATTTATAGAATATCTCCAACGGCAATAAATTTAGGTTTTGAAAGACGTGGTATGGGGAAATATACCAGACAGCAGAAACTTAATTATATTTGGAGTCATTTAGCTGATAATGATGCTGCTTATGGCTTTCATTTATATGGAAATGATAAATATCCTAATAGAGATTATAGAGGAAGAGGATTATTACACTTAACACATTTTACAGGCTATGAAGATTGTGCTAAAGGAACAGGTTTAGATATTGTTAATAATCCTAATCTTTTAGAAAATAATTATAGTGTAGCAATAGAGACAGGGATTTGGTTTTGGAAGAATAAAAAAAATGGAAAAATAGTCAGTCTTACTACAGGTGAAAGCATAAAAATTGATTCGGATAGCATAACAACTTCTATAACACACTTAGTAAATGGTGGAGAAATGAAATTGAATGAAAGAAAAATAGCTAAAAAAGAGATAGCTAGAAAATTTATTATTAAATATGGTACATGTAAATGAATTATTTTTTTAAAAAATTAATATTTATTTTTTTATCTGTAATATTTAATTCTTCTATTTATGCAAAGAATATATTTAAATTAAATGATTATCAGTGTATAGAGTCCAGAAAGATTATTAATAAACTAGATGTATATATAAGTGATTGTGGGAAAAAATTAAATAAAATAGATTCTTATGAGGTTCCGGTTGATGATCTGAAAATTGATTATATATTTTCTAATAATTTAAAAAATAAATATAATATTTTCCTTGGAATTTCATATAGTGAAGATTATAGAGATCCGTTAAATAGATTTAATTATTTAAATAAATATTATATGATACGTGCCTATGAGTGCAATAAAAATAATTTTTGTAAGGAGAATGAGCAGTTATCTAATTTTTTTGGTAGTGGTGGTGATATAATAAATTCTAAAAAAATAATAATATATAAATTCCCTTATTCCACTAAGAGTGACTTAAAAAATGAGTTAAATTCAAAGTTATTTAAAAGTTGGATGAGTGGAAGCCTTGATAGAGGAATAGTACTTCGTAAAACATTTATTAATGATGTTAATAATTTTACACCAGAACATGTCGGATATTTAATAAAAGGTGATAAATTTAAAATAAAAGAAGTGAGTTCTAGATGGCTAAATATTGTATATATAAATAAAAATGGTAGAATGACTTCAGGATGGATAGCATGTCAAGATACGACAGTATGTAATTAATTCTTTTGCATTCTTATGAAACTATGTCGAACTTTGAAGAGTCTAAGAAAATTCTAATTATGTGATTTTTTTATTACTATAAAAAAGTAGCTACAAAAGTAGCTACTTTGAAACTTTTACCTTTCCAATACTTCTTCCAATAACTCCTCACTCGGCGCAAAGTAATATGCTCCATCCATTGGTGTCACAAAGTGAAGCAGACGGTCATGAATACCATCATCAGCTGTACCAAACATATGTTCTAGCATATGGTCAATAATGTTTAAGTTTTTGGTATAGGCAATAAAGAATAAACCCTGGTCACCTCGACCTTCGCCATAAGGCAGAGAATGACGTAAAATTTCCATTTCTTCGCCTTCATCATCTTCTATCACGACACGGGCAATGTGGGCATTTTTAGGCTTAACCTCGTCATCCAGTTCAATCGACTCTAACTTGGTTCGACCCATCACATTTTCTTGAGCATCGACTTTGAGTTGTTTCCATTTTTCCAGGTTGTGTGCATAGCGCTGTGCAAAGACAAATGAACCATCTGCAAAAATGCCGGCATCTTCGCCGAGTAAGGCAACTTCGGCACGATCATCCGGGAATTGCGGATTTTCAGTACCATCAATAAATCCTGTAATGTCACGCCCATCGAAATAACGGAAACATACCCGTTCATCCAGCACTTCTACTTTATCCTGAATGCCTTCAAAGAATGACTGGCTTAAGGCAAAACAGATGTCTGCGCGCGCACTGGCAATATGAATCAGCACGTCAGCAGGAACAACAGGCATTTGAAAGGAGCCTTGAATCGGTTGCAATTGTTTAAAGCCGGCAGGACTTTGGTTATATAGTTTTATCCAAAGTTCTGGACCAAAGGCTACCCCGGTTTTAATTTGTGCATTCGGATGCTGAGTGATTAAACGATCACGGGTGGTAAATAAATCTGCAAGTTTTTCCTTTAACTCATCAATCGTTAAATCTTTTAAACGTAAAACAATAAACCGAGCATGATCTGAAGGTAATGGCAAAATTACAGATTGTGCAGTCATACATGGCTCCTAACAATTTTTTATAAAATACGTGGCTGGCTTTATTGTGCCTCATCACTGACTGGGTGAATAGTCCAAAGTTTTATTTTGATTGTGGATTTTTAACACTTTATAAATGTGAAAAGTCATATAATGTGCCGGTCTTTTTATCTCCTTGTATTTTATGTCTTACCAAGTTTGGCTTGCCTATATGCTGGCATGCTGGGTCATCAGTATTTCTCCTGGAGCAGGTGCAATTGCTTCGATGTCGAGTGGTTTAAGCTATGGCTTTCGACGTGGTTACTGGAATGCTTTAGGTTTACAGCTGGCATTGTTGGTACAAATCGGGATTGTGGCTGCCGGGGTGGGGGTGCTTTTTGCCACAACACCATGGGCTTTTCTGGTGGTGAAATGGTTTGGGGTGGGCTATTTATTATATTTGGCTTATTTGCAATGGAAAGCACCGACGCAGTCGATTGAGATTCAACAGCAACAACCAAATAAATCAATTGCTAAACTGGTTTTGCATGGCTTTTTGGTCAATATGAGTAATCCAAAAGCGATTGTATTTTTACTGGCCGTCTTGCCGCAATTTCTGGATTTGTCTAAACCACAATGGATTCAATACCTGATTATGGCAGCCACCATGGTGACAATTGATCTGATTGTAATGGCGGGTTATACAGGTCTGGCTGCCAAAGTTTTACGTTTGTTTAAATCACCGAAACAGCAAAAATATATGAACCGTACTTTTGCAGTGTTGTTTGCCTGTGCAGCAAGTTTATTGAGTTTGGTGCATCAGTAATCAGTAAGGATTGCTTTCCCTCTCCTTGAAGGAGAGGTTATTAGAGAATAAAAAGCATCTTAAAAATGATAGATATATAAAGGAAAGATCAAGCCAGTTTTTTGACCTTTTGCACTGCAAAAATCACCGCAAATAAAATTGCCATAGTCAGTACAATGGTCAAACCGGTAGAGGTATCTAAACCTGCACTAGACCATAAGCCAACGCTAATCCCGATTTGTGCAATCACAAAAGCCCAAACCACCATCTGTTTAGGTGAGTTTGCCAGCAAACGTGCTGTTAATGCCGGAATCACCAGTAAAGCCCCCATCAACAATGAACCGACAGCACGCAAAGCCAATACGGTAAACAGGGCCAATAGCAACATAAACACCAGACGTTGCCATTTGGCATTCACGCCTTCACTGACGGCCATATCGGGATCAATCGCGATTTGAATCTGTGCTTTCCAGTTTTTATACAGTACGGCCAAGGCAGCAATAATCACCAAGGCAAACATGGGTAGGTCTGCCCAGGAAATTTGCAGAAGGTCACCAAACAAATAGCTCAGCAGTTCCGGTCTTAAACTTGGAATATGTTGAATAAACAGTAAGCCCGAGCAGAGCAGGGTAGCTGAACAGAGCGCCAGCAAGGCATCATTCGGCAGGCGAGGGTCATGCAGTACCCATAAAATGGCCACCAATAAAAAAGCCAGAAAACTCACCCCTAACCATAACGGCAGGCTTAAAGCACCGGCAATCGCCACACCCAATAAAGTGCCATGTGCCATGGTGTCGGCAAAAAAAGACATCCGTCGCCATAACATTAAACAGCCCAGCGGAGCAGTCAGGAACACCAGAAGTGTTCCCATGGTCCATGCAGGTAACAAAAGTTGTAACCATTCCATCATGGCTTAAGCTTCCGGTTCAGGGTGAATATGTGGGCGAGAATCATGCTGACACTGGGTCGCACTGTCACCATGCGCGCAATGGTCATGATGATGCTGATAGAACACGCGGTTGGTGCCAAAAATGGCCTGATATTCGGGGTGCCGCTGTACATTTTCCGGCAAGCCGCTACAGCAGATGTGCTTGTTCAGACACACCACGCGATGGGTTCCTTGCATGACCCATTGCAGATCATGAGAGACCATCAACACGGCACAGCCATATTTGATCGGCAGACTTCTGACATATTCATACAGTTCAGCTTCAGACTGAATGTCCAGACCTTGCATCGGTTCATCCAGTACCAGAACATCGGGTTGACGCAGTAAAGCGCGTGCCAATAACACCCGTTGCCGTTCACCGCCTGAAAGTTGCTGAACTTTACAATCCTGCAATTTGGTAATGCCGGTATCACGAATAATTTCTGCTTTGATATCCGCATCGCAGTGTTCTAAAGCCAGTAAATCCTGCACGCGCAAAGGCAGGCTATGCGAAGGATTAAACTTTTGCGGCACATAGGAAAATTTGAGTTTTTTATGGCTATGAATTTTGCCTGAATTGGCTTTCACAATGCCCAAAAGCACTTTAATCAGGGTAGATTTGCCTGCACCGTTTGGGCCGATCAGGGTGACAATTTCTCGTTCATGCAAGGCGAAATCTACATTTTTTAAGATGTCACGGTCATCAATCCGCACACTGACTTTATCTAGTGCAATCAGGGAACTGGCGGTTACTGTTGGTTGCGGCACTGCTGACATATCCCGGAAATTTCAATAATGCTGTGATGTGCAGTAAATTGATCAGAGGCTGAAAGTTCATCTAATTGGGTTAATAAAGCCTGAGCAGACGCTTCTTTGACTTTCTTGCACGCCGTACAGATTAAAAATGCCGCCTGATGTCCTTCACGCGGATGGCAACAAGGAATATAGGCATTAATCGAAGTTAAACGATGGATTAAGCCTTTTTCCAGTAAAAAGTCCAAAGTGCGATATACGGTCGGTGGCGCAGCAGGACGGTCAGATTCGCTCTTGATTTTGGCCAGCAAGTCATAAGCACCCATAGGGCCGGTAGCATTTAAAATCAGTTCCAGCACTTCTTTGCGCAATGGAGTTAAACGTGAGCCTGTTGTGGTACAGAGACTTTCTGCTTCAGCAAGACGTGTTGCTATATTATGATGGTCATGTACGCCATGTAATGCATTGTGATGTTCGTGCGAACATAAGCTCATAGCAAAACCTCAAGTGCGAAATTTATAAAAATCAAAGGACATCAAATCTTAACATGAAGCACCTACAGTTTCGATCAGGCATAGGTATTTTTGTCGATTTGTTATATTATAACACTTATTGAACATTTGGTGATCTTCTTCATGTCCCGTTTCTTTGCATTTTGTGTGCTGGCCTTATTCAGTAGCTTTGGCTGGACACAAAGTCTGGTGGTTTCTACGCATCCGATTTACCTTATCGCTCAGGAAGTAACTCAGGGCGTGGAAAAGCCTGTGCTATTGCTGGCAGATCAGTCTGGGCACGACATTACCCTGACGCCGGCACATCGCAAAGCCATTATGGATGCTTCGCTGGTGATCTGGCTGGGTAAGGCACATGAAGCCCCATTGAACAAGCTATTGGCAGATACACCCAAAGCAATTTCGATTTTAGATTCCGGTATTGTGCAAACCCTGCCTCAGCGGACTACCCGCGGTGTGGCGTTGAACAATACGGTAGATACGCATGTCTGGCTTGATCCCAACAATGCGGTACGCATCGGCTTTTTTATTGCGGCCCTGCGTTCACAGCAATTACCAGAATACAAAGAAGCCTACTGGGCCAATGCCAAACGTTTTGCTCAAGAGATGTTACTAAGTGCCCAACAATACAATAGCAATGCCACGGTAAAACCTTATTGGGCATATCACGATGCCTATCAATATCTGGAACGCGCTTTAAACCTGAAATTTTCCGGGGCATTGACCGATGATCCACATGTGGCCCCCACCATCGCCCAAATCAAGTATTTAAATGACAGCCGTCCGGCTCGCAATATGTGTCTTCTGGCAGAAGGGCATGCCAGTAAAAACCAGTACCAGAAATTAAATCCGGTTACGTTTCAGGCGGTTGATGAAAGTATGAGTGGTGAAGGGGATTTTGTGCTGGCGTGGAAGAAGCTTGCCGGGCAAACCGATAAGTGCATACAAAACGCACGAAAATGATGCAAAAATTAAGCATTAATTGATGCGTTCAAAACCGCTTTATGTAATTAAAAAAATCCGACTTAGGTCGGGAAAAGATTGCATGTTCAGGGGTGTAACTCTATAATGCCTGCGATTAAAAACGATCATCAGCTAAATTTGTCAAGCATGAATGCTGTGAGTGAATAAATAATGAGCCGAACTAGTCGCATGATTGACCGACGATTAGCGAAAGCTTTAGTCATTTTACAAGCATGCATGATTCCTGTTTCAGCCTTGATAGCGTGGGTTGTGAAAGACTCGACTGCAGCCTACAGTGCCGCACTTGGTGCGTTGGTGTGTTGGCTTGCAAGTTGTTATTTTTCTTGGCAATCGTTTCGAGCAGCGGGTGCACGGGTTTCCAAACAGGTTCTGTCGAACATGTATAGAGGCTTAATGGGCAAATTTGCAATTGTGATTGTTGGTTTCATTTTAATTTTAAGCACTGTCAAACCGTTGTCAGCGGTGGCATTGTTTTGTGGATTTATACTTGTTCAGATGATGACGTGGGTCGCACCTTTTTGTGCGTCACGACTCCAGAAATGAGTTTAAACACAACAAAAAATTGAAAAGTTTTTTAGGAGATGGACGAGATATCAGGCAGCACGCGATGTTCGTTCTCTCTATTTAGTATTTGACATTGACCAGGTGTGATTTATGGCTGCTGAAGAACATGCCCTCACTTCGACAGAGTATATCAAGCATCACTTGACCAATATGACCTATGGCAAAATGCCAGACGGTACATGGAAATTGGCTGAGACTGCTGATGAAGCTCAACAGATGGGGTTCACTGCTATTCACTTGGATTCAATGGGTTGGTCTATCACTCTCGGTGTGGTTTTCTGTTTGTTGTTCTGGTTAGTAGCGAAAGCTGCAAACGCTGGTGTTCCTACCAAGTTCCAGTCTGCAATCGAAATGATCATCGAGTTTGTTGACTCAAGTGTCCGCGACACTTTCCATGGCAAGTCACGCTTAATTGCACCACTTGCACTGACCATTTTCGTGTGGATTTTCCTCATGAACGCAATGGACTTGATCCCGGTTGACTTTATCCCGTATACAGCTCAACTGATCGGTGCAAATGTATTTGGCATGGATCCGCACCACGTTTACTTCAAGATTGTTCCATCTACTGACCCTAACGTTACCCTTGGTATGTCATTGTCGGTATTTGTGCTTATCTTGTTCTATAGCATTCGTGAAAAGGGCATCGGCGGTTTCGTCGGCGAGTTAGCACTCAACCCATTTAACCCAAGTAACCCAGTTGCAAAAGCGTTGCTCATTCCAGTGAACTTGATTCTGGAACTCGTAACATTCCTTGCACGTCCAGTTTCATTGGCTCTACGACTTTTCGGTAACATGTATGCAGGTGAGTTAATCTTCATCCTCATCGCGTTATTACCGTTCTGGATCCAGTGGGCGTTGTCTGTGCCTTGGGCGATCTTCCACATTCTTGTTATTACGTTACAGGCATTTATTTTCATGATGCTGACTATCGTATACCTGAGTATGGCTAGCGAAAAACATTAATGGTATTGCCTGACTATCACCGGATGGTTGGGCCTAATTTTTTTACTTTAATTTGGTATAAACCTAACCTCTGAGGAATTATCATGGAACTCACTTTAGGTCTAGTTGCAATTGCATCTGCTATCTTGATCGCTTTTGGTGCTTTAGGTACTGCGATTGGTTTTGGTCTTTTAGGCGGTCGCTTCCTTGAAGCTGTTGCTCGTCAGCCAGAATTGGCTCCACAACTTCAAACTCGTATGTTCTTAATCGCGGGTCTTCTTGATGCTGTGCCTATGATCGGTGTTGGTATTGGCTTGTTCTTCATCTTCGCTAATCCATTTGTAGGTTAATCAGCTTAATTCCTAAATTAAACCATTGAGGAATAGCAATGAATATCAACCTCACATTGATTGGCCAAGCGATTGCATTTGCGATTTTCGTCGCATTCTGCATGAAGTTTGTATGGCCACCACTAATCAATGCGATTAGTGAGCGTCAGCGTAAAATTGCTGATGGCTTAAACGCTGCTGAAAAAGCCAAAGCTGACCTTGCCGATGCGCAAGCTCAAGTGAAAGCTGAATTAGACGCAGCCAAAGCACAAGCGGCTCAATTGATCGAACAAGCGAACCGTCGCGGTGCGCAATTGGTAGAAGAAGCGCGTACCCAGGCAGCTGCTGAAGGTGAGCGTATTCGTCAACAGGCTAAAGAAGCTGTTGATACTGAAATCAATGCTGCCCGCGAAGAATTACGTCAACAAGTTGCTGCTCTTGCAGTTACTGGCGCAGAAAAAATTCTGAACCAGCAAGTTGACGCAGAAGCTCACAATGCCATGCTGACTCAGCTGGCTGCTAAACTTTAAGCGAGGCGGATTATGGCTGAACTCTTGACGTTGGCACGCCCATACGCTAAAGCAGCATTTGCTTACGCTTCTGAGCAAGGTGCAACTGACTTTTGGTCAAATGCATTATCTTTGCTCAGTGCTGCGGTGCAAGACGAAGCATTTTCAGCTTACTTAAATCGCCCTGAGCTTACTCCTGCAGAGCAGGTAAGTATTTTTGCTAAAGTTTTAGGTGAAGATCAAACCGCAGCAGTGTCGAATTTTTTGACATTGCTTGCTGAAAATGACCGTTTGACTCTTCTTCCTGAAATTGAAGCAGAATACGAACAGCTCAAATCACAGAATAACAACACTGTGGATGTAGTGATTGAATCTGCATTCCCATTGTCTTCTACACAAGAACAGCTGCTTGCAGATGCGTTGAAAAAACGCTTTAACGCTGCGGTAAATGTTTCTGTAGAAGTTAAACCAGAATTAATTGCTGGTGTAGTTATTCGTGCAGGCGACCAAGTGATAGATGATTCTGCGCTTAACAAGCTTGAAAAAATGCGGACTCGTCTTCTTGCGTAATTATTGATAAAAAATTACTGCGTAAAAGAAGACTGAACTTTAAAAAGATTGAGGTATAGCGCAATGCAACAACTGAATCCATCCGAGATCAGTGCGCTCATTAAACAGCGTATCGGCGATCTGGACACCAGCGCGACCGCTAAGAACGAAGGGACCATTGTTATGGTTTCGNNATGGTATCCGACGGTATTGTGCGTATTCACGGCCTTGCTGATGCAATGTACGGTGAAATGATCGAATTCGACGGCGGCTTATTTGGTATGGCACTGAACCTAGAACAGGATTCAGTGGGCGTCGTTGTTTTAGGTAACTACTTAAGCCTTCAAGAAGGTCAAAAAGCGCGTTGCACAG
>DKLL01000252.1 GCA_002455755.1 Acinetobacter sp. UBA6641 | reverse complement strand
CCGCAATAATCGTGATGATCGTTACGATTGAATCTACCAGGATTGCGCCTGAAGCAAGTAAATAACGTACAAACAGACCAATGGTTGCCACTTTAGCCACAGTCGCAAGGAATGTTGCGATTGGCGCTGGCGCACCTGCATACACGTCTGGTGTCCATTTATGGAATGGCGCAAGAGACAGTTTGAATGCAACGGCAAAGACAATTAAGCCTAGACCTAAAATCACCATTGGTTGTTTCAGCGCTTGCATCAAGGCCTGAACATTGTCATAGAAAGACAATGAACCGGTATACGCATAGATATAGGCCATGCCCATCAACAACATTGCAGAAGCAGTTGCTGAAAGAACAAGGTATTTAATACCCGCTTCTAACGATTGTGAACGTTGGTGCGTATAAGCCAAAAGACCGTATACAGGAATCGACATCAGCTCAAGGCTAATGAAGAAAGATGCATAATGAGAACTTGCCACCATCAGCATTGCGCCCGCGACCGAGCACAGCATCAGGATATACAGTTCTTCACGGTTATCTTGATAGCTTTCAATATAAGCATGTGACAAGGTACAGCAAGCCAGTGCAGCAATCAGAATGACCAATTGGTACAGCAAGGTAAATGGGTCAAGCATAAACATGCCCATCACGTTCGCTGGTGCAAAAGCACCACCGAACATTGCAATCAGGACATAGGCTGCAGCAAGGTTCAAGCCGACTACAGAGGCTGTTGCAATTAAATTATGGTTACGTTTAATTGCAATGAGAAGCATCACTACGATCGCAGTTAAAGCCACGATCATCACAGGAGCTAATGGCATAAGCTCGGAAAATGACATTGTGAAGTTCATGGCTTATTGGATCTCCACATTTTGTTGAGATACGACCTGTTGAGTCGCATCGACAACTTCTTGAACTGGGATATAGCTGTTTGCTAACCACGCCATGCTTGAATTTGAAATATCAAGGAAGCTTTGTGGATAGATACCGAGCCATAGTAGACCAAAAGCACACACTAACAAAATAACAATCTCACGCGCATTCAAGTCTTTCAATGGGCTTGTATAATTTTGTTTTTGCTCTTCATTTGGCGTACCAAACAATGCTTTGTGAATCAGGATCAAGCCATAAAGACCTGCCAATACCAAGCTGGTCGCTGCCACAATAGTGAAGGCTGGGAATTTGTTGAATGAACCCATCAAAATCAGGAATTCACCAATAAAGTTACCCAAACCTGGAATACCGACAAGCGCAGCAACAAAGAACATCAGGAAGAAAGCTAGGTACGGGAATTGACCGCGCATACCACCCATTAAACGCAAGTCGCGCGTATGAACACGCTCGTACACTTGACCACACATAATGAACAAGGCAGCAGATGACAGGCCATGTGCCAGCATCATGATCATTAAGCCTTGAAAAGTCAGGATATTACCTGCGTAAAGTGCAAGCAATACAAAGCCCATATGCGAAATTGAAGTATACGCCAGCAAACGTTTCATATCGGTTTGCTGGAAAGCACACCAGGCACCGTAGAACACGCCGATTAAACCGAAAATGATCGCGATGTCTGCAAACTGTGCAGAAGCCGCCGGGAAGAATGGCATAACAAAACGCAGCAGACCGTATGCAGCAGTCTTGATCAGAATACCTGCCAAGTCGACAGAACCGGCTGTCGGTGCTTGAGCATGGGCATCTGGTAACCAGCCGTGCAATGGGAACACTGGAAGTTTTACAGCGAAACCAATGAACATACAGATCATCAAGGCATAAGCCACTGATGGCAACTGTGCATCAAGCGTATTCGCCACACCTAACAGGTAGTTGTAATCGAAGCCGATCATGCCAGTCATCATGTATCCGTAAACCACAAGGCCTAGAATACCGATCAGCATGATCAAACCTGCTACCTGGGTATAGATGAAGAACTTGGTCGCAGCGTATACACGTGACTTGCCGTCTGCTCCCTTATGGCCCCATAAGGCAATCAGGAAGTAGATTGGTACCAGCATCATCTCCCAGAAGAAGAAGAACAGGAACAGGTCAATCGCCAGGAATACACCGATGACCCCACCCAAAGACCATAAAAGGTTAAGGTGGAAGAAACCAACGTTCTTTTGAATCTCGCCCCATGAACAGCCTACTGCAAGTACACCCAGTAATGCAGTCAGGCCGACCATAAGCAGTGAAAGACCATCCACCGCCAGGTGAATGTTAATGCCGAGGGTTGAAATCCAAGGCAGCATGAATTCGGCAGACCAAGTTGGAACTTTTGCGCCGAGTTCATAGTGATACGTACCCGAATTCCAAAGCGCAACAGTCAAGCCCAAAGTAATGAGCATACCGAATAACGCAATGTAACGCGGCAGTTTGTCGTCGAGCTTGTCGACGACCCAGCATACAAAACCTGCAATGAACGGTACGAGGATCAGCGCGGGTAAAATCCAGTTGTTTGTGATTTCCATCTTATTTCCCCACTACCTGAATCACGATCAGGATCATCAGCAATACCACTACACCGAGTGACATACTTGATGCGTATTCACGCAATGAACCTGTTTGACGTGAGCTGGTGAAGCTATGACCACCTTTAACAATGGCAGGAAGCACTAACCACAGGCCGTCAATCGGATCACGACCTAAAATTTTCGCAATCAGCAAATATGGTTTTACAAATACGATGTTATACAACGCATCAAAACCAAGTGCATTACGGCAGATATTGGCAAGGCCGGCACCCAATGAAGTACGGGCAAAACCTTTCACTGCATTATAAGCAAAGACAAATAATACGATACCTACCACAAGACCAGCCAATGCAATACCCACAGCGGTATATTCAGCACCATGTACACCTGCTTCAAGCGCTTCAGGAATAACAAAAGCTGGAATATTGGCTTTGGTTAATGCAGCTTCTACTGGTGCTTTCAAGAAGTAAGCCAAGCCAGTTGAAAGTACCGCCAAGATACCCAACGGAGCCCAATAAGTTGCACCTTTGATTTCGTGATAAGGCGTGTTCTCTTTACCAAAGAATACAACCCAGATTAAGCGGAATGTATAGATTGATGTTAAGAAAGCACCTGCAACACCTACCCAATAAAGGCTGTTATAAACTGCTACAGACTGACCTTGAGCCCATACTGCACCCAAGATTGCATCTTTAGAGAAGAAGCCGATGGTCAAGAATGGAATGGCTGCCAATGCACCGCCACCAATCGCGAAGCAGGCAAACAGGAATTTATTATGTTTGAATAGGCCACCCATCTTGAAGATGTTTTGTTCGTGATGGTAAGCCAGAATCACCGCACCAGAAGACAAGAACAACAATGCCTTGAAGAATGCATGTGAAAGCATGTGGAACAGACCAGCCTGGTATGCTTCAGCACCTACAGCCATAAACATATAACCGAGCTGACTCATGGTTGAGTAAGCCAAGATACGTTTGATGTCGGTTTGTACCAATGCAGCAAAACCAGCCACAATCAATGTTACCGCACCAGTGATCGAGATGAACATCATCACTTCTGGTGTCATTTCAAACACGGAGAACATACGGCAGCACAGGTAAACACCTGCAGTGACCATGGTTGCAGCATGGATCAATGCAGAAACAGGTGTAGGACCTGCCATCGCATCGGCCAGCCATGTCTGTAATGGAATTTGCGCAGATTTACCGGCAGCACCCAAGAACAACATTAATGATGTCCAGATTGCGAGTGAATGGTCACCCGCCAATACTTGAGGTGCATTGGCAACGATTGTACCGATATGCAAAGTACCGAATTGCTGGAAAATCAGGAACAATGCAATCAGCAAGAATACGTCACCAATACGGGTTACAGTAAATGCCTTGATGGCTGCAAAACCATTTTCCGGGTTTTGATAGTAGTAACCAATCAGCAAGTAAGAGCAAAGACCTACGCCTTCCCAACCCAGGAACAATAACGCCAGGTTATCGCCAAGAACGAGCAGCAACATGCTGGCAACGAACAGGTTGAAATAAGAGAAGAAGCGCGCAAAGTCTTCATCACTACGCATGTACCATGAGGCAAAGATGTGAATCAGGAAACCCACACCTGTAATCATACCGGTCATCAGTAATGACAGGCCGTCCAGGTGCAGGCTCATACCCGGTGCAAAACCACCGACATTGAACCAGGTCCAAAGATGTTGAACCTGAGCCACTGAACCATTTTCTACAAAGCCCATGCCGGCAATCAGTGCAAATAAAGCAGATAAACCGACTGCCCCAACACCAATAATGGCTGCTACATTCTCAGGAAGCTTATTGCGCCCCGCCGCCAACAGGACAAAACCAATGAGCGGAAATAAAATTGTTAAATATAAATAACTCATCCGCGCATCTCACTAGCAGCATCCACATCCAAATGATGGAAGCGATGGTAGAACTGAAGGACGATCGCAAGACCAATACAAGCCTCTGCAGCAGCAAGGGTTAAAATCAGAATGAACATGATTTGTCCATCTGGCTGTAACCATGCACTACCCGCAAGAACGAACGCAAGCGCAGCTGCGTTCATCATGATTTCAAGGCTCATCAACATAAATAATAGGTTGCGTCGAACCATTACACCGTAAAAACCCAGTGCAAAAAGGATGGTTGCAACGATTAAACCGTGTTCTAAAGGAATGTTGCCCATTATTCTTTTTCCTCTGTTGCACTTGGTTCACGTTTACCCAAATGATATGCAGCGACTAAGGCAGCAAGCAATAACATTGCGGCAACTTCTACCAATAATAGGTAGTGAGTAAAGAGCGCTGTACCTACAGCTTTAGGNNGGATATGCCCATGCCGATGAAGTCAGCCATTTACGTTCCTGTTCAACCGTATGTTGACCAAGGTTCAGCATCATCACCACAAACACGAACAACACCATGATTGCGCCGGCATAAACGATAATTTCTAGTGCGCCAGCGAATGGCGCACCCACGATCATGAACATCCCTGCTACTGCAAGCAATGACACGATCAGACTTAATAAAGCATGTACAGGATTCGCGTTAGTGACAACACGAACCGTAGAAACAATGGCCACGAGTGCCATCAAATAAAATGGCCACATCATGGTAATAAGCTCCGTACATCAACAGGTGCGCTTTCGCGTTGTGCCTGACCTTTGTCTTTACCTGTCACTGCCATACCGGTTACACGGTAGAAGTTATAGTCAGGATATTTACCAGGACCTGAAATGAGCAAGTTCTCTTTCTCGTATACCAGATCTTGACGAACGTATTCACTTAACTCGAAATCTGGTGTCATTTGAATCGCTGTGGTTGGACAGGCTTCTTCACACATACCGCAGAAAATACAGCGAGAGAAGTTGATACGGAAAAACTCCGGATACCAGCGACCATCTTCTTTTTCTGCTTTCTGTAAAGAAATACAGCCTACAGGACAAGCAACCGCACATAGGTTACATGCCACACAGCGTTCTTCACCATCTGGGTCACGTGTCAATACAATACGACCACGGAAACGCGGCGGAACAATTTGTTCAGCTGGCACTTCTGGATAAAGAATAGTGTCACGTTTACGTGTCACGTGGCTGAAGACCATCCACAATGAACGTACAATTGACCCGAATCCAGCTAGAATTTTATACATTTTGTACTCCCTGCTGTCCTAGGCCTGATTCATCAGAATCACAGCACCAGTCACCAACAAGTTGACCAACGCCAATGGCAAACAAATTTTCCAACCAAAGTTCATTACCTGGTCATAACGTGGACGCATAAGTGAACCGCGCGCCAAGACAAACATCATTACAAAGAATGCTGTTTTGATAATGAACCAGAATACTGGTGGAATAAATGGAATTTCTAGGTTAAATGGTGCTAACCAACCGCCAAAGAATAAAGTGACGATCAATGCTGAAATAAGAACCACGTTGACATATTCCGCAACGAAGAACATACCCCATTTCATACCGCCGTATTCGACGTGATAACCTTCCGCCAATTCTTGTTCAGCTTCCGGTTGGTCAAATGGATGACGGTGCGTTACTGCAACACCAGCTACAATAAAGATGATGAAACCTAAGAATTGTGGTATCACAAACCATACATCGCGTTGTGCTTCAACAATTTCACGCATGTTGAATGAACCGGCAATAGCCACTACACCCATCAGCGAGATCCCCAGAAACACTTCATAGGAAATGGTTTGAGCTGCAGAACGCAGACCACCCAATAACGCATATTTGTTATTTGAAGACCAGCCACCGAATAACACGGCATATACCGCGATACCCGCCATTGCCATAAAGAACAACAGGCCGATACTCATGTCTGCTACACCTAGATTTGGTGAAACAGGAATAACCATGAACGATAGTACCGCAGTTGCCATGGCAACTGCAGGTGCTAAACGGAAAGTCAGCTTGTCAGCAAACTTCGGTGTCCAGTCTTCCTTGAACATGATTTTCAGCATGTCGGCAACGATCTGGAACATCCCCCCTGGACCCACACGGTTTGGACCGTAACGGTCTTGCCATAATGCAAGTAAACGACGTTCGATGAATGACATCAACGCAGCGACAAGCACCACTACAAGCAGAATCACAATCGCTTGAACTACAGAATAAGCGATTGGCCAGTTTTCAGCCCATAGCGGTGTTTGACGTATAATTTCTTGATTCATGAATTACACTCCTACCGCGAGTGAGACAGGCTCTGCAAGTGAAACCGTTGGTGCAAGACCAACTGGATAACCGATATAACCCGTAGGTAAATATTCGATCACTTGAACTGGAAGGCTGATTGTCGCCTCACCTGCTTTCACAGTAATTTTTTGACCATCTTGAACGTTTAGACGCGCAGCATCCTGTTCGCCTACTGCAAACATGGCAGCAGGAATACGNNNNGAATGGAACCAGTGGAGATGGCGTTTCATTACCCACATAACCTTCCATAGAGAATGTTAATGCAGAATCGACATCGATTGGCTGTTTAGGCTCATGAACAGAAAGCGGAGCACGCATTGCAGTACGACCTGAGTAACGACGTGGTTCACGCGCAATCTTCAAGCCATGGATACGATAACCCGCATCTGGCGCTACATCCTGAATCGCTTCAAGTGCAGGAACATTTTTTACTACGGAGTCAATGACGTCATCAAGCAATGTCCAGGAAATCGCTTTGCCTTTCACACCCGTTTCAATGGCATGTAACCAGCGCCATGATTCTTTGATCGCAAGTTCAGGTTTGTAGTAGCTTGGGTCATACACCTGGTAGAAACGTTGTGCACGGCCTTCTTGCGATACCACAGTACCGTCACCTTCCGCGAAGCTGGCAGCAGAAAGCACGATATCTGCTTTCTTCACAGTTTCAGTCTCAGAGTGATCCAGCACAATAATGTCTTTCGCTTTTGCCAAAGCAGCGTCAATTTGCGCAGCTGGCAGACGGCGGTAAAGATCATTTTCCACAATCACCACAGTGTCGTAGTCCTGAGCAAATGCTTGCTCAAGGCTTTGACCACCAAAGATTGCCAAGCCCATTGAGTTCACTTCAGGAACAGTCAATGTCAAGCCGGCATTACCAAGGTTCTGTGCCACTTGTGCAGCAGCTTCCATGATGGCAGCATCTTGCAGGCTAGTACCAGAGATGATCAGTGGTTTCTTCGCCGCTTTTAAAGTGTCAGCGATGGTTTGAGCAAATGCTTTTGCATCATCATCTAAACCAAGAATCGCTTCACCTGCAACTGCCGCAGCAACCGCAAAACCTAAACGCGCGATGTCGTTTGGAGAAGCAACCACTTCGCCTGTCGCAACGTCTGCTAAACGGGTTTGAGTCGCAGCAAGAATGTAGATTGGAGATTTCGCATCCTGAGCAATACGCTGTACCGGCTCAGCCAACCATTCTTGGGTACGGCGTTCTGCCGCCATTTCTTTGGCTTTGTTTTTCGCAGCCTGGCGAACAGACAATGCCATACGTGGTGCAGTTTGAGTCAGGTCTTCACCCAAAATCAATACAGCATCATAACTTTCGATTTCACGCATGGTCGGGTTATAAACACCCTCGGTTTGCATGATCGATGCTGCCAGTTCAACCAGATTTTGCTCTTTTTGCGACATACCGGTTGAGTAGTTGTCTTGACCTACAAGTTCGCGTAGCGCGAAGTTCGTTTCAAGCGATGCACGCGGAGAACCAATACCCAGTACTTTTTTGCCCTGGATTTTTGCAATCACGGTATCCAGTGCCGTATCGACAGAAACTGTTTCTACATTTGTACCGGTACGGAATTGTGGCTGACGTGGACGGTCTGCACGATTCACATAACCTGTACCAAAACGACCTTTGTCACAAAGGAAATATTGGTTAACGTCACCATTGAAACGGTTTTCTACGCGACGCAGTTCGCCATAACGCTCACCCGGAGAGATGTTACAACCTGAAGAACAGCCTTGGCATACGCTTGGCGCATACTGCATGTCCCACTTACGGTTATAGCGCTCTGAGTGAGTTTTGTCGGTGAATACACCTGTTGGACATACTTCAGTCAGGTTACCCGAGAATTCAGATTCCAAAGTACCTGATTCTGGACGACCGAAGTAAACACGTGATGCGTTGGCATACACGCCGAAGTCTGTACCACCAGCATAATCTTTGTAGTAACGCACACAACGGTAACACGCGATACAACGGTTCATTTCGTGAGAAATGAATGAGCCTAGCTCCTGGTTGTAATGGGTACGTTTAGTGAAACGGTAACGACGACGGTCGTGCTGTGTCATCACGGTCATATCTTGTAAATGACAGTGCCCCCCTTCTTCACAGACTGGACAGTCGTGCGGGTGGTTGGTCATCAAGAATTCAACAATCGAAGCACGGAAATCTTTGGCTTCTTTGTCTTCAATCGAGATGTAGGTATTGTCAGATGCAGGCGTCATACATGACATGACCAAACGGCCACGCGTATCTTCTGGATTCGCGTACTGGGTCACGGCACACTGACGGCAAGAACCAACAGAACCTAAGGATGGATGCCAACAAAAGTATGGGATATCAATGCCAAGACTCAAACATGCTTGTAGCAAGTTTTCCGAGCCGTTGACTTCATACGATTTGCCATCGACATGAATTGTAGCCATAGTCGAATTCCTTAAGCTTGTTCTACGGAGCTAACTTGAGCTGCGGCAGTGACTACCTTCGCTTCAAATTCGCCACGGAAATGTTTGAGTGCGCCCATAAGCGGTTCCATCGCACCAGGTGCGTGAGCACAGAAAGTCTTACCGATCCAAAGCTTACGAGTGAGTTCTTGTAAGTGATCGATATCTTCTTTCTTGCCTGTGCCATCTTCCAGTGCTTTCAGCGCTTTCACAGCCCAAGGTAAGCCATCACGGCAAGGCGTACAGAAACCACATGACTCACGCGCAAAGAACTCTTCCAAGTTACGTGTCGCTGAAACCATACATTGGGTTTCATCTACCACCATCAACAAACAAGTCCCTAAACGCGAACCTGCTTTCATGATGCTTTCCGCATCCATAGGAAGATCAATATGCTCGGCAGCCAGGAAGTCAGTTGATGCACCACCCGGCAACCATGCTTTCAGCTTTAAGCCGTCACGCATACCACCCGCATGGTCTTCAATCACTTCACGCGCTGTTGTACCAAATGGTAATTCCCATAGACCCGGGAATTTCACCTTACCTGATGCACCATAAATCTTGGTACCTGGATCTTTCGACTTACCCGCAGACAAGTTGATATACCATTCAGGACCACGCAGCATGATTGCTGGCAAGTTGTTATAGGTCTCTACGTTGTTGACAATCGTAGGACGCCCCCAAGCACCTGCAACCTGCGGGAATGGCGGCTTGGTACGCGGGTTGGCACGGCGACCTTCCAGAGAGTTAATCAATGCAGTTTCTTCACCACAGATATAACGACCTGCACCGGTATGCACGTGTAAATCAAAGTTCCAGCCTGAATCCAGGATGTTTTCACCCAGGTAACCTTTGGCGCGAATTTGCTCCAAAGCTTCGTTCAGGTATTGAGCCGCTTCGATGTACTCGCCACGGATGAAGATATAACCTTGAGTTGCCTCAAGCGTATAGCCTGCAATCAGCATGCCTTCGATCAATTGATGTGGAAGCTGTTCCATCAACAAACGGTCTTTGAAGGTACCTGGTTCCATCTCATCGGCATTACAGATCAGGTAACGAGGACCGCCATCATTTGGCGCCATCAATGACCATTTAATCCCTGCCGGGAAGCCTGCACCGCCACGGCCTTTTACAGTCGCCGCTTTAATGACTTCAAGCACATCTTTCGGAGGCATAGTCAGTGCTTTTTTAAAGCCCGCATAACCTTCAAGCGCTTCGTAATCATCAGCATTACGAACGTGTTCCTGTTTACTCAAACGCCATGTTAATGGATGAGTTTCCGGGTTACCGTCGCCATAAATTGGTTTTGGTTCAGTATTCATACATACTTCTCCAATAACTGTTTAATTGAAGTCACTTCAACCAAACCGTGCGTGTCTTGATCAATCATCAGGGTTGGACCTTTGTCACAGTTACCCAGACAGCAAATTGGCAATAAAGTGAAACGACCATCAGCGGTGGTTTGACCAAACTGGATGCCCAATTCACGCTGGAACGCTTCTGCCAAAGTTTCCGCACCCATCAGGAAGCACGCGATCGAATCACATAACAAAATCACGTGACGACCGACAGGTTGACGGTAAATACGGTTATAGAAAGTCGCAACCCCTTCAAGATCTGCAACACTCATACTTAACATTTGAGCAATTGCATTCATTTGTGCGTCGTCTACCCAGCCATTACGGCGTTGTACACACTTCAGCGCATCTAAACATGCAGCACGTGGGTACGGATAGTGACCAATGTGATGTTCAATTTCATGGATTTCTTCCGCAGTCAAAATCCCTTCAACATTCACACGTGGCTTTTTATCAGTCAAAATCATCATAATGCGTTTACCCCTTAGCGATCCACGTCAGCCATTACGACGTCAATGGTCGCTAAATAAATGATTAAGTCAGATACTAAACTGCCGTTAATCACGGAAGGCATTTGCTGTAAGTGCGTAAAAGTTGGTGTACGGATACGGGTACGGTAACTCATGGTTGACTTGTCTGAAGTCAAGTAATAGTTAGACGCGCCTTTTACCACTTCCGCCATCACAGATGCTTCACCCGCAGGCATTACAGGACCCCATGATACGCTCAGGAAGTGCGTAATCAAGGTTTCGATATCTTGTAATGTCTTGTCTTTTGGTGGTGGAACAGCCAGTGGATGGTCTGCTTTGTATGCACCAGAAGGCATGTTGTCCAAGCACTGTTTGATGATTTTCAGTGACTGTTCGATTTCACGGAAGTGAACGATCACACGCGCGTAAGCATCGCCTTCGTATTCAACCGGTACATCGAAGTCGTAGTTTTCATAACCGCTATAAGGACGGTATTTACGTACATCGAAGTCAATACCTGTAGCACGCAGACCAGTACCAGTCACCCCCCAAGCCAATGCAGATTTTGCATCGTATTGCGCAACATTTCGGGTACGGCCGACAAACACCGAGTTTTTCAGCGCAGCGGTATAGTACTCATTGAGACGTTTTGGCATCCAATCGAGTAATTCACGAACCAACTTATCCCAACCATTTGGCAAGTCATGTGCAGTACCGCCAATACGGAACCATGCCGGATGCATACGGTAACCAGTAATCGCTTCTACGACGTCATAAACTTTTTGACGGTCAGCAAACATGTAGAACACAGGCGTCATACCGCCGGCATCCTGAATCGCCGTACCGATATATAACAAGTGGTTACTGATACGGAACAGTTCCCNNGCGCACAACCACCGAGGTAGTCAACACGGTCAGTATATGGAATGAATGAATGCCAGGTTTGACGCTCAGCCATCTTTTCCACACCACGGTGGTGATAACCGATATCCGGCACACAGTCTTTTACTTCTTCACCGTCCAGCTGCAAGATCACACGGAACGCACCATGCGCAGATGGATGGTTCGGTCCCAGGTTCAGGAACATGAAGTCTTCGTCGGCGTTACCGCGTTTTAGGCCCCAGTCTTCAGGAACGAAACGCAGATGTTCCTGCTCGAAGTCCTGCTTGGCCTGGTTCTGCATATACGGGGTATATTCAGTCGCACGCGCAGAATATTCTTTACGCAGCGGGTGACCTTCCCAGTATGTCGGCAACAAGATACGACGGAGCATTGGATGCCCTTCGAAGTTGATGCCAAACATATCGTAAGCTTCACGTTCGTACCAGTTGGCATTAGGCCAGATGTTGGTTGCTGTTGGAATGTTGAGATCGCTCTCACTCAAGGCAACTTTAATACGGATATCCGTATTACGCTCTAGCGACAACAAGTGATAGAACACAGTGAAGTCTGACGCAGGCAAACCGTCACGGTGAGTACGCAAGCGCTCATCTACCGCAGACAAGTCGAACAGCATCACGTAAGGACGTGCCACTGTACGCAAGAACATTAAGACTTCTTGCACCCGTGCGCGCTCAACCCAGACTGTAGGAAAGTCTTCAAAAGTCGTTTGCACAAAGAAGTTCTCACCAAATTTGGTTTTGAGCTCTTCTATAATTGCAAATGCTGGGCGTGAATCAACAGAGGTTGATTCTGGCATAGCAATGTCAGTTTCAGCCATTGGCTTGGCTTCCTATTTAATACAAATTCAGTCAACCTGAACGACAATTACACCCAGACCGGGTGCATCAATATTTTGTCGCTCGGATTATTTAATTTCATCCATAGAGCGTAAGTTTTTCACCGCAATACGTTCAGCGTTCTTACGGTCACGTTCTGGCTGCATCTTTGGCTTATACACTGGCTGAAGATCATCACCAATCACCGCTGAAAGTGGACGGCGCTCTAATTGAATTTGGTCTTGTAACAACATTAATGCTTGTAATAATGCTTCAGGACGTGGCGGGCAACCCGGGATGTACACATCGACAGGAATGATTTTATCCACACCTTGTACTACTGAATAGATGTCGTACATACCGCCAGAGTTTGCACAAGCACNNACCCATTTAGGCTCTAACATTTGCTCGTATAAACGCTGGATTACAGGCGCCATTTTCACGAAGCAGGTCCCTGCAACGATCATTAAATCCGCCTGACGTGGTGACGCACGAATAACCTCGGCACCGAAACGTGACATATCATGCACACCCGTCAAGGTGGTTGCATATTCTACGTAACAGCAAGAAGTACCAAAGTTAAAAGGCCATACAGAGTTTTTACGGCCCCAGTTTACAGCTGTATGTACCACATCCTCTAAACGAGTCATGAACACATTTTTATTCACTTCTTCTTCAAGCGGATCGGTAACGATCTGACGCTCTTGAAGTGGATATTGATCAGCATCCGGATTCGCACGGGTTAATGTATATTTCATTCCCGGGTTACTCCTTACTTGATGATGTAGTCGCAGATTTTTTCACACGACCAGATGATTGAGCTGGAATTTGACCAGTAGGATCAACAACCAACTCTTCAATAGAATTAAAGCGCGTAATGTCGGCAAGATTCATATTTGGTGAACCCACTTTCGATTTCATCACTGCTGCCTTGATACGATCGGTTGGTGCCCAGTTTAATGCGCCTACAGCAATGGCATAAATCAAAGCAATCAATAAATCGACCACAAAAATCACAACAGTGGTAAAACCAAACCAACCTACTTCACGAACCGATGTGGCCCATGCGTAGAGATACAGTGCTTCCAGGTCAAATACCACAAAGAAAATGGCAACCAAGTAGAACTTTGCAGATAAGCGGATGCGTGCTCCACCAGCACCTACCACGCCTGACTCAAATTGCTCTTGCTTTGCACGGCCCCATGATTTACCCCCAAGGAGTAAAGGAACTGTGAGCATAAAGACACAAAGAAATGTAACGCCGATCACGAAGGCAATAATTGCCCAATCGTATGGAGTAATGGCACTCATGCGGGGATAACTCCTGGCAGGCCTAATTTATTAACAAAGAATGTATGTATTGGCCTTCAAATACACCAAACACAAAATTAATCCCGCCAATTGTACCTGATTTATGATTTCACTTGCTAGCTTATAAGCCTTAGTCTTTTGGATGATTTTTTATTCAAATGAGCTTTTTTTCAAAGCTTCAACCCCTTTGTTTCTCTTGCAATCGTTTTATCAAATCAAAAAAAGAGAATTAATTATTTTTTTCAAATTTATAAACTCTATAGACTTTTTATGCAGAAAAAACTTAAACAGAGTCGCTTTGATTCATCCTGAAACTGAATACATTTGAGCCAATTACTCAGGTTACGGCCAAATATATAAATGATCCCACGGTTCAATCTGGATATTATTCTGATTTTATACACTTCAACATTCTTATGCTTAATTGTGCAATTCCCACTTAAAGCCAAAACACTTATGAGCAGCAATCAGCTAAAAATAGCTTACTCCCTACATAAGAGCATAAACCTGACTTCTCGCTCTTATATTTTGTGTATTTTTTTGCAACTTGAATGCCTCTATAGATGCGCTTTCTGCTCTATTTATGCTATTCCTATATATATCGTAAAAACAAAGAATAAGGAGCAAACACATGAGCTTAGATTATACCCACGAATCAGAATATTTCTTTTTTGCCCAACTGTTAGTACGCCATGTGGAACGGTATATCGAGAAACATCCAGATGCAGGTGACGCTATTTTTGACCTGCGCGATATTTATGATCTTTTCCGTCAAGACTTTGCTTCTGCAACCACTAATCTAGAGGCAATTTTAAACATTGCAGATGAATACAAGGTTGAAACATTAAATGGGGACCAGAAACTGATTAGCCATTATGCAATTGACGCTAAAAACAATTCTTTGCTGCTAGATTTCAATGCAGAGGCACTCGACAGTTTAAAACAGGGGAAAAAACTGATTGAGCCTGATGCAACCAGTCATGAATAAATCATAAAAAAAAGCACCAAATACGGTGCTTTTTTTCAAATCCTATCTTCAAGATTCCATACCATCTTTTAAAATACTGGTTTTCTTTTTGCTTTTATTAAAGCTTTGTACAGGCCATGACATGGTAAAACGCGCCCCGCCTAATACTGGACTCTGATCTACTTCAATGGTTCCACCAAACCAGTAAGCAATTCGGCTCACGATTGACAGTCCCAAACCATAGCCTCCAGAAGCACGGGTACGACTGTCATCCAGACGGGCAAAAGCCTCAAATATGCGCTGCCGTTCTTCTTCTGGCACACCTGCACCATCATCTTCAACTCGAACATAGGCCAAGCCCTTGTCATTAATCCCGCCACTGACAATTACTTTATTGTCACAGTAGCGAACCGCATTGCCGACCAGATTCTGTACAACACGGTGCAAGTAACGACGCTCGGCTTCCACAATGACATTAATAGGGGGCGCTTTCAGTTCAATTTCTTTTTGAGTCTTCAGTGCTTCTGTTTCAATTACGACCTGATCAAGCACTTCAAACAAGATAATTTTTTCAAAATCCAGAGAAGGTGTACCCTGCTCCAGCTTTGCATAGGTCATGATTTCATCAATCAAGGTATTGAGTGCTTCAATATCCTTATCAATCTGTTCTACCTGCTGCAAACGATATTCGTAGTCATCTTCTTCGGCGAGCATTTCCATACCAAAACGGATACGCGCCACCGGTGTTCGGAGTTCATGTGAAACGGCACGCATCAGCTCGCGCTGTGCTTCAATTACACGTTGGATATGATNNAATTAAACGCTGGATGTGATCAGACATGCTGTTGTAATTGGTCGCCAAACTGGCCATTTCATCAGTACCATCGACCGGTAAACGCAAGGTCATGTCACCTGATTTCATGCGATGCAAAGCATAATTAACTTCGCGTAAGCGACGCTGCATCGGCACCAGCAAACCATATACCCCAAGGCTTAATACAAACAAGCTCAGCAAGGTAATTCCGGCAGCCAACTGGAAAGGCATCCAGTTAAATAAAGGTACTGGACCTAAAACCAGCACCTCTGAAGGGGAACTCGGCATAGGTGAAACAATCGAAATAGTCGTACCCCGAACCGAGGCGTTGTCGCGATACAGAATAATACTGTGGTCCAGGCGAAGTCGGCCAATCTGTTCAGAATCGAGCGGCAGCTTTTGCACTTTTTCAATTGCAATGGGATAAGAAAAATTCGATTGGATTTTGGCGAGATATTCTTTTTCCTGCCCAGGGTAATAGACCAGATAATCCAGAATAAAAATAGGCAACGCTTTCATTTGGCGTTCGCCTATTTTATTCACTTTTACATACAGCAAATGCCGAGGATCGTCTTTCAAGCCAATGATGATATAAGCAATGGAATTTTCCGCATCATAACGGACTGCGGCTTTACGCTGCTCAATCCGTTTTTTTTCGGTACGGGACAACTCCACCTTAGCCGCATCGACATAATAAATCGGCAGTTCAAGCAAATCAGAAGCATCAGAAATCCAGTCTTTTTTCTGCTGCTCGTTCGGCTGCCGCGCAATCCCCTCGCTAATAATATAAGAAATACCATCGGTTAAAGATTCACGATATTCCTGCGCACGCTGATAATTGATAATTTGAACCAAAAGATAGCCAAACAAGGCTACCAAGGCAACCAAAATGACCAGCCCTGCGTAGATTCGCAGGAATATGCTGTGTTTAAACACTCAGTAATCCTATAAAATTAGCGGCAGAGCTTAAAGACCTGTTTCTTTAACAAACAAATAGCCTTTACTGCGCACTGTCTTAATACGTTTTGGATTTTCAGGATCATCACCAATTTTTGGACGGATGCGTGAAATACGCACATCAATTGAACGATCCTGGCCATCATACTCAATACCGCGCAGACGCTCAAAAATATCTTCACGCGAAAGAATGCGACCCGCATTCGAAGCCAATAACCATAACAGGTCATATTCAGCGCTGGTAAAGTCGACCAGCTCGCCATTCAAGGTCACTGAACGGCCACCATTATCAATCACAAGATCATCAAATTCTATGCGCTGAGCCACTTCGTCTTCAGGTGCTTTGTCAGTACGGCGCAATAAAGCACGGATACGGGCAAGCAATACACGAGGTTGAACCGGTTTGGCTACGTAGTCATCTGCGCCCATTTCCAGCCCTAAAACCTGGTCCATATCTTCAGTATGTGCCGTTAACATTAAAATCGGTTGATGATAATGTGGACGTACCTCACGACAGATGGTTAAACCATCTGCACCTGGCAACATAACATCAAGTACCACCAAATCTGGTTGTTCAGCAATGATACGACGGATTGCGCGATTACCGTCAGGTTCTACCCCAACCTCCAATCCATTACGGATAAGGTATTCTTGAGTCAAACGTGCAAGACGTTCATCATCTTCAACAATTAAAATTTTAGGTAACTTTTCTTCTTGGCTCATAAAATGCCCCTTTATATTGGAGTAAGGTATCCTTATTAGATTAAGGTATCCTTAAGAATCCACTGGATACGCTTTAATATATTCAGCAATATACACACGTTTACATTGTAAACAAGATGGCGTTCACCAAACTGATACATCAAAGTAGTATTTTGTTATATTTTTTTTAACCATTGAATTCGTTGACTTTTTCACATTCGCATGATTTTCGGGTATTTTTTAGAAACAAATATTTACAAAATGTCTATTTTTTAAACCGTTCGTCTGTTTGCACAGTTTCTGACTAGTTAGACAGCTTCTTTTAAGTTATCCACAATGTTATCTATAAGCACATTTTTTTAGCTTTGTTATGCTATGCCCTTGTCTGATAAGGCTTCTACAAGAAACATAAAAAAAGGGATGTTTTTGCAAAGGATCATTGCAGAGTTCAATCAAAAATTTTAAAGAAATGTCAATATTGATCTACCCTGAATTTTCCCGTATCTTGTGCTTATTCTGATTTCAAACCACTAGTTCTTGTGTTTAATCATCAAATACTGAGATGAAATATCGTCCAGTTCAAATGGTCCACACATATAAAACAATAGATGACAATGGAGCTATGCCACAATGAGCGTAATCACTTCAACTCCTGGTCAACTTCAGGTGATTAAACGCACCGGTGATGTTGCCACTTTTGATGCAGAAAAAATTTCTGTAGCGATAGGTAAAGCTTTTTTGGCGGTAGAAGGCCAGCAAAGTGCTGACTCTAGCCGTATTCATGATCGTATCGAGCAGCTGACCGAGATGGTAATGAATACGTTTAACCGTCGCTTACCCTCAGGCGGCACCATCCATATTGAAGAAATTCAAGACCAGGTTGAACTTGCGCTGATGCGGACAGGTGAACAAAAAGTAGCTCGTGCGTATGTCATCTACCGCGAACAACGTTCTGAAGCACGTAAGCAGACTGGCGCTCATCATCATCCTACCTTGCAAGTGATTGGTACAAATGGCCAGTTTAAACCGCTTGACCTGGGTGCTTTAGAAGCGCATGTGGCAAAAGCAGCTGAAGGTTTGGAAGGTATTGACGTTAAAGCCATTGTCGATGAAACCGTAAAAAATCTTTATAACGGCGTAAAAGAGTCTGACATCTCAACGACCATGATGATGGCGACGCGTACCCGTATTGAGCAAGAACCTAACTACACGTATGTGACTGCACGTTTACTTCGTGACAACCTGGTTGCTACAGGTCTTGAGTTTTTAGGTCTTTCTACAGAGACCAATGAAGGCGACGCGCTTGAAACTTTCCTGAAGAAAGGGATCGAGCTTGAGCTGCTTTCTCCAGAATTACTTAACTTTGACCTGGCGAAACTGGCTGCAGCGATTCAACCGGAACGTTCAAACCAGTTTACTTACCTAGGTCTGCAAACATTATTTGACCGTTACTTCATCCATTCAGATGGCGTACGCTTCGAACTTCCGCAATTGTTCTTTATGCGTGTTTCAATGGGCTTGTCGCTCAACGAAGAAAACCGTGAAGACCGTGCAATCGAGTTCTATAATTTATTGTCTAGCTTTGACTACATGGCTTCGACGCCTACCCTGTTTAACTCNNGGTGGTTTAGGTAATGACTGGACGCCAGTTCGTGCACTTAACTCATACATCAAAGGTACGAATGGTAAGTCACAAGGTGTGGTTCCATTCCTGAAAGTGGCGAACGATACAGCCGTTGCAGTCAACCAGGGTGGTAAGCGTAAAGGTGCAGTCTGTGCATACTTAGAAACTTGGCACTTGGACATCGAAGAATTCCTGGAACTGCGTAAGAACACCGGTGATGACCGTCGTCGTACCCATGACATGAACACTGCGAACTGGGTTCCTGACCTGTTCATGCAACGTGTGTTTGAAGATGCGGAATGGACGCTGTTCACCCCTTCTGAAACCCCAGATCTACATGATTTGACCGGTGCTGAATTCGCTGAGCGTTATGCTTATTACGAAGGGATTGCCAAAGAAACAAACATGTTGCACAAAAAAGTACGTGCAAAAGATTTGTGGCGCAAAATGCTGTCGATGCTGTTTGAAACAGGTCACCCGTGGATCACATTCAAAGACGTATGTAACTTGCGTTCACCACAACAACATGTGGGTGTAGTGCATTCATCTAACTTGTGTACAGAAATTACCTTAAACACCAGCAAAGACGAAATTGCGGTATGTAACCTGGGTTCGATTAACCTGGTACAACACGTTCAAGGTGGTGTCTTGGATCGCGAAAAACTGGCGCGCACTGTAAAAACAGCAGTTCGTATGCTGGATAACGTGATTGACATCAACTACTACGCTGTTCCACAAGCGAAAAACTCAAACCTGAAACACCGTCCAGTCGGTATGGGTATCATGGGCTTCCAAGATGCGCTTTACGAAATGGGTATGGCTTACGGTTCTGATGAAGCTGTCGATTTCGCTGACGAATCTATGGAAGTGATTTCTTACTATGCGATTCAAACCTCTAGCGATCTTGCAATTGAACGTGGTACTTACGAAACATTTAAAGGATCACTTTGGGATCAAGGTATCTTGCCAATCGACTCTTTAGACATCGTGGCGAAATCACGTCCAGAACGCATGTTTGAAGTTGACCGTACACAACGTCTGGACTGGGACAGTTTACGTGCCAAAGTTCAAAAAGACGGTATGCGTAACTCAAACGTAATGGCGATTGCACCAACTGCAACCATTTCGAACATCTGTGGCGTGTCTCAATCGATCGAACCGACGTTCCAGAACTTGTATGTGAAATCTAACCTTTCTGGTGAATTCACAGTGATCAACCCGTACTTGGTACGTGCGTTAAAAGATCGCGGTCTTTGGGATTCAGTGATGGTCAATGACCTGAAACACTTCGAAGGTTCTGTTCAGAAGATTTCACGTATTCCTGAAGAGCTTAAAGCGATTTTCGCAACTGCGTTTGAAGTTGAACCACGCTGGATTGTGGATGCTGCATCACGCCGTCAAAAATGGATTGACCAGGCTCAGTCGCTTAACCTTTACATCTCTGGTGCAAACGGCAAGAAACTTGACCTGACCTATAAAATGGCATGGTTACGTGGTCTTAAAACCACTTATTACCTTCGCGCATTGGGTGCAACTTCTGCCGAGAAATCGACCATTAACACTGGCGCATTGAACGCAGTTAAACCTGCCACTGTTGCAGCACCTGTTACTGCTGCGGTAGCACCTGAAGTGAAAGCTGAAGCAACTGTTGAAGAAGATTTCGCTCAAGCAGCACCAGTGCCAATGGCATGTTCAATTGACAACCCGGATTGTGAAGCTTGTCAGTAATTAATTAATCCACCCCGACCCTCCTTTTTCAAAGGAGGGAGAAAATCCCCCTTTTGCAAAGGGGGATTTAGGGGGATTAAAAAAATTTAGGCAATAAAAAAGCCCTCTAGAGTCCGTCAAAACTAACTAGAAGGCTTTCAATCTCGAAGTGATACCAAGATGGTCACGACGAGGCTGGCATCTGATAATGCATGAGCGATTCTATCATTGAATTAGTTTATGAGCCAGTAAGAGTCATCTTGATTTTGTATCAGGAGAACTGAGCATGGCTAATAATCAAAAAGCAGCTCGCAGTGCTATCACTGGTCAATACGTAACGTTGGAATATGCGAAAAAGCATCCAAAAACTACGGTTGTTGAAACAGTAAAGCCAGCAAAATCATCTAAAAAATGATTTAAACGTGAATCTTAGTTACGACCAGGATTCACAAATTAAAAGTAAAAGGAACCCACCATGCTCCATATGACCCATAACTACCTGTTAGGACTTATTGCCTTGGTGGTTTCCTTTTGTTTTACCTTTTACGTGCCGATTGGTTATTTCTGGTTTAAAGCACGTCAACAGCGTAATCAAAATAAGTAGTGAGGATATTTGCTCTTCCGTACAAAACAAGAGCACTCATCGACAAAACTTAATTTTGCTTACACAGAATAAGCGTATAGTAGACATCTTCGTTTGTGAGATGTCAGATAACAGATATAAGCATCGAAGAGAGAATTGATATGTCTATCCTAAGTTGGGACGATTTCGAAGATGATTCGCAAAAACCGGCTGCACCTGAACACAAGTCTGCGCCCGTCGAACCGCAAAAAGCGGCTCATACACAAGTGGTATCTGATGCACGCAACGAACCGACGCGTGTGGCAGCTGCACAACCCCTTAGAGCCACTCAAAACCGAGGATCAGATCCAACCGATTCATTGGCAAGAGCATCTGCTTCCCTAGACAACCTTGACGTTGCTCCGGGTTTGGAAGAGCTTGAAATGGGCGCTCAGCGCGTACAGGTTGATGATAAAGCCATGATCAACTGTCGTGCCGACCTGAACCAACTGGTTCCATTCAAATACGAATG
>DKLL01000248.1 GCA_002455755.1 Acinetobacter sp. UBA6641 | reverse complement strand
TACCTCACCGCCCTGCATACAATGCAAAGCATACCTATGTAACCATGCTGCTCATGGATGAGATAAATCCAATGGGTGTAGCAGATCAGCTTGAGTATAGTTTAAGGATACCGATCAAGCGCTATACCAAATGGTTTAGTAAGGATAAGAACAAACAATAAATGCAAAATTAAGCGTGGCACGCACAGCATAAATTCATCGAAATCAAACACTCTTGGAAGAAAAATATGGCAAATATGTGACAATAAAAAAGCCACTTATATAAGTGGCTGATTTATAAAGATAATTTGGTGGAGGTGGCGGGAGTTGAACCCGCGTCCGCCAGCACTACGCTCGAGAATACTACATGCTTAGATATCGTCTATTGTTTTAACTCTTTGTGACCCGACGAACAGGGTACAAATCGCGATCCTCTAAGTTTAGTACAAAGCCCCGAGGCTTGGCTTTATACGGACTTGTGTACGTGCGCTTCAGTCGGACTCTCTAACCACAAGTATTCGGAGAGGCGGACAAGCTGCCCTTAGGCAGCTAGAGCGTATGATTCGTCGTTTGCGACTATTAAAATGCAAATTTGATTTACGAGAGAAAATGCGCTCTCGACATGCATCTATGAGTTTCATCACCAGCGTCGAAGCCAGAAACACCCCCAAATGAACCGCTATCATAGCATAAATATCTAAATCCGCAGTGGGTTTTTTTAAACATTTACACAAACAGATGCGATTAATACAATAATTGCGCTAATATTTTATTTTTCAAGTCCTATAAAAGAAAAAATTATGAGCTATTTACTTGCACTTGATCAGGGAACCACCTCTAGCCGTGCAATCATCTTCAATGAACAAGGAAAAGTTCAGGCAACAGCTCAACGTGAAATACATATATCCACACCACATTCAGGCTGGGTAGAACAGGATGCACAGGAAATCTGGACGACACAAATTGCAGTCGTGCAGCAGGCCCTCGCCTCTGCCCGTATTCTTGCTAAAGATATCAAGGCCATTGGTCTAACCAATCAACGTGAAACCACCTTGGTTTGGGATAAGCGCAATGGCAAGCCGCTTGCCCCTGCCATTGTCTGGCAAGACCGCCGTGCCTCTGACTGGTGCAATCAACTTCTGCAACAAAATTTACAGGATAACATCCAGCAAAAAACCGGTTTAAGAATTGATCCTTATTTCAGTGCCGGAAAACTGGTTTGGCTACTGGAAAATATTGACAGGTTACGCGATCTGGCTCAACAGGGTCATGTGGCTTTTGGTACCGTCGACAGCTGGCTGATGTGGAATCTGACCCACGGTGCCGAACATGTCATAGAGGCCAGTAATGCCTCACGTACTATGCTGATGAATCTGAAAACTCAGGCCTGGGATGAAGAACTGCTCGAACTGTTTCATATCCCGCGTTCAGTTTTACCTAAAATTATCAGCTCAGACAGCTATATGGCCGATACGGCTACAGGCTTGCTCGGAGCCAATATCCCGATTATGGGAATTTTAGGCGATCAGCAATCTGCCCTGTTTGGCCAGTCCTGCTTTGAGGTCGGCACTGCAAAAAATACTTATGGCACCGGTTGTTTCATGCTGTTTAATACCGGGCATGAGGTGCAATTTAGCCATAACAAACTCATCAGCACGCTGGCCTGGCAATGTCATGAAAAAACTACTTATGCACTGGAAGGCAGTGTATTTATGGCGGGTGCCATTGTGCAATGGCTGCGTGATGGTTTGGGGATTATTCAAAACAGTCGTGAAGTCGAACAGCTGGCCTGTCAGGTAACAGATACCGACGGCGTAGTCTTGGTGCCGGCTTTTACCGGACTTGGTGCTCCGCATTGGGACAGTGATGCTCGTGCCCTGCTCTGCGGCATGTCGCGTGGAACCAATAAAGCCCACATAGCTCGTGCTGCTTTGGAATCGATTGCTTTTCAGGTCTCCGATGTCCTGATGGCCATGCAGTCTGATATTGCTCATCCCTTAAAAGAACTGCGTGTCGATGGCGGTGCAAGTAGCAATGACATGCTGATGCAGTTTCAGGCCGATATCTTAAATGTGCCGGTATTGCGTCCTAGAATGCTGGAATCTACCGCTTGGGGGGCAGCAGCCATGGCCGGGTTAAAAGCTGGCGTATTTTCCAGCATGTCGGATATTTCTGCATCCTGGCAACTGGAACGTTCTTTTGAACCTAATATGAATGAAGACCAGCGCCAGTTTCATCTCAACAAATGGCAAAATGCGTTAAAACGCGCCAAATCAGATATTTAATACCTTTGAATATTAGAATCTCTTTCATGAGTCAAAATATTCAATATTAGATTTTTTGTAAATCAGCACAGTCTTATTTGATGGATTGAATTTTAATACTGCCGTGTAGGCAATATCTTTACTTTTGAAAGGCCAAAATGAGAACATCAAAATATATTTTGCGTCCGCAAGAAACACCTTTTGTTCCCCGGACATGACAACCTGAGCCGGTTTTAAGCACTGCTTTAAAANNCAGATAATCAGTCCGGCAAAAATAAACACCATCGCCAGAATTAAAAATACATGATTGGCCGATAAGGTAGAGGCTTCTTTATCTACCAGACTGGAAATATAACCCAAGGCACTTTCCGGACTCATTCCTCTTTGCAGCAAAGTGTTTTGTACTTCATCGATATGTAAAGTCCCTGCCATCTCACTGCGTGCTACTTTACCATGGTCATCCCAAATGGTAACGGCAATAGAGGCACCAATGGCCCCTGCCATGGTTCTGAGGAAGTTCATCAAACCCGCTGCAGAAGCCATTTCCTGTGGCAACACTGAAGCCAGCGCCATGTTGGATAAAGGAATAAAAAAGAACGGTACGGCAAAACCCTGCAAGATTTGCG
>DKLL01000074.1 GCA_002455755.1 Acinetobacter sp. UBA6641 | reverse complement strand
CACAACAACGTGATGCCTATTTACAGCAGTTTATCGGGCAGACCAGTCAAAGCATTCAAGCCAGACTGGATTTGAACAGCATAGGTTACCAGCAGGTGTTAGCACCTGTCGCAAATGACCAGACACTCACATATACGGTGATACGTCCTGTCACCATTCCGGTACCGATAGCACAGAATCCTGCCGATATTGATGCTGGCAATATTCCGATACCCGTGACACCTCGGGCCCAAAGCTATGATGTGAACTTGCAATGCAAAATTATTTTCCGTTTAGAAAACAACATGGCCAAATCAGTTTATTACACTGGCCGTACCTGTTAACTCAGCAAACAACGCAATAAAAAACGCAGCTCAAGGCTGCGTTTTTACGGCTCAGCGAACTTAGTTCAATGCTGTTACCACCGCTTGGCCCATTTCCACTGTACCTACTTGGGTATTGCCTTCAGACATGATGTCGCCAGTACGCAAACCTTGGTCCAGTACATTGCCTACTGCATCTTCAATAGCTTGTGCGGCTGTTTCTTCACGGAAGGTATAACGCAGCATCATGGCAACTGAAAGAATGGTGGCTAATGGGTTGGCAATATTCTGACCTGCGATGTCAGGTGCTGAACCATGACATGGCTCATACATGCCTTTACCGTTTTCATCCAGCGAGGCAGATGGCAACATGCCGATAGAGCCCGTCAGCATCGCTGCTTCATCAGACAGGATGTCACCGAACAGGTTACCCGTCACGATCACGTCAAACTGCTTAGGCGCACGTACCAGCTGCATCGCTGCATTGTCGACATACATATGCGACAAGTTGATTTCTGGATATTGCTCTTCTTTCAGTGCAGTTACTGTTTGCTTCCAAAGCTCGGTCACTTCAAGAACATTGGCTTTATCGACTGAACATACTTTACCGCCACGTAAGTTCGCCATTTCAAAGGCAACTTTGGCAATGCGTTTAATTTCAGATTCTGAATAAACGTCGGTATTGAAACCTTGTTTTTCACCATTTTCCAGTTCACGGATACCGCGTGGCTGGCCGAAGTAGATCCCACCCGTGAGTTCACGCACGATCAGGATATCCAGACCAGACACGATTTCAGGTTTCAAGCTTGAAGCACCGGCAAGTTGCGGGTAAAGAATTGCAGGACGCAAGTTGGCAAATAAATTCAATTCAGAACGGATTTTCAATAAGCCACGTTCAGGACGGATTGAACGTTCAATGCTATCCCATTTTGGACCACCCACAGCACCGAGCAGGATTGCATCCGCGCGTTTTGCCTGTTCTGCCGTAACGGCAGGGTACGGTTCGCCATGCGCATCAATCGCAGCACCACCCAATAACCCCTGTTCCCAAGTCAAACCCAAATTGAATTTTTCATTCACGCGTACAAGCACCTGTTCTGCTGCTTTTACGATTTCAGGACCAATACCATCACCTGGTAAAATCAAAATATGTTTTGACATGAGTGTTTCCATTTATGAAGTTGATGCCTTACATCAACAGGATTTTAAATTTTCTTTTCTACAAACTCACCCAGACCGGTTAAGGCATTGTAGGGTCTGCAGAAACGTCGGATTGCTTTCTGGTCTTGCAGCAGATCTACACACAGGGGTTCAGGTGCAGATACATTCAACAAGCTGCCCTGCTGTTTATTGCGTTCACGATACATTTTAAAGATGTAATGCTGCTTCGGCTTAAACTGATGAAAAACATGAAGAGTTTCTGCACGATCTTTGGAGATCGGGTAAAAACGGATCACCAGTTCATGTTGCCCAGGTGGGACTGAAAGATATAACGCATTCGGCTGACTTAAGGAGTTCGCCTGTAAACGTAAAATACCCGATTCCACTGCAGCGCTATTTACACGGCGCTGTACCGCATCAATAATTTGAATTTTATCTAAACGTTCAAATTCACAGTTTGCAGTACCGGAGCAGTAAATTAGGGCATTTGTTTTTGTACTTTCAGTTTCTTTTACATGTTTAATACGTACTGTATCAATGCCTTGGCATGCACTTAAGGATGCGACCATAAGGCCAATTACAGCAAGCTGACCGTAAACCTTTGTCATTGTTCGAGCCCAACCCTCACCAATTAAAGCCAACTAAATATTTTTATGGATCCGATATTAGCAAGAGTTAAGCTTCGATACTACTAGCGCTGAAAATTCAAGTAATTAACTGTGGATTTCCTGAAACACCCAAGGGCGTGATTGCTTGGTTTTTTCTTCATAAGCGCGAATATCATCTGCTGCCTGCAAGGTTAAGCCAATATCATCCAGACCATTCAACAAACAGTGTTTCCGGAACGGATCGACTTCAAATTTAAAGCTCTCACCTGTTGGGGTACGCACTTCCTGCGCTTCCAGGTCAATGGTTAACTGGTAGCCTTCAGTTGCCGCACATTCTTTAAACAACTGATCCACGATCTCTTCAGACAAAATCACCGGCAACATGCCGTTTTTAAAACTGTTGTTAAAGAAAATGTCAGCATAGCTTGGAGCAATCACGGTACGGAAACCGTATTCGTTCAATGCCCATGGCGCATGCTCACGGCTCGAACCACAACCGAAGTTGGCACGTGAAATCAATACAGTTGCACCTTGATAACGCGGCTGGTTCAGAACGAAGTCAGGATTTTTCGGACGAACTGAGTTGTCCTGACCCGGATAGCCTTCATCCAGATAACGCAATTCATCAAATAAGTTGTCACCGAAACCGGTACGTTTGATCGATTTCAAAAACTGTTTTGGAATAATTAAATCTGTATCGACATTGGCACGGTCTAATGGTGCAACGATACCTTGTTCAACGGTATATTTTTTCATGTTTATTTCCCAATGAATCCGTAACCTCACCTCTCCCTAACCCTCTCTTGTACCATTCAGGGCTCAAGGAGAAGGTGGGGATGAGAGCTTAAACTAGAACGTACGTACGTCAACGAAATGACCGGCAATGGCTGCTGCTGCTGCCATGGCTGGACTCACCAAATGCGTACGACCGCCATTGCCCTGACGACCTTCGAAGTTCCGGTTAGAAGTGGATGCACAGTGCTCACCCGGTTGCAATTTGTCAGCATTCATGGCCAAGCACATTGAACAGCCCGGTTCGCGCCATTCAAAACCAGCTTCTAAAAAGACTTTATCCAAGCCTTCAGCTTCAGCCTGCTGTTTCACCAAACCAGACCCCGGAACCACCATGGCCTGTTTAATTGAAGCCGCCACTTTACGGCCTTTAATCACTTCAGCAGCAGCTCGAATATCTTCAATACGCGAATTGGTGCAAGAACCAATAAATATGCGGTCCAATTGAATGTCTGCCAATGCCTGACCGGCATTTAAACCCATATATTGATAAGCACGGGTCCAGTCATTGCGTTGCACGTCATCTTTGGCCTGTTCCAAAGTCGGCACCGCTTGGGACACCGGAATCACCATTTCAGGAGAAGTTCCCCAAGACACTTGCGGTTCAATCTCTTCACCCTGTAACACCACTACAGTGTCAAAATGTGCGCCTTCATCAGAGTGCAAGGTATTCCAGTAAGCTACAGCGGCATCCCACTGCTCACCTTTCGGTGCATAGTTACGGCCTTTCACGTAGTCAATGGTTTTGTCATCCACAGCGACCATACCGACACGGGCACCGGCTTCAATTGCCATGTTGCACACGGTCATGCGACCTTCAATCGACATGTCACGAAACACCTGACCACCGAATTCAATCGCGTGACCCGTACCGCCCGCTGTACCGATTTTACCGATGATCGCCAATACCACGTCTTTCGGTGTAACGCCCTGACCCAATTTGCCATCCACACGTACCAGCATGTTCTTCATTTTCTTTTGAACCAGGCATTGGGTGGCCAATACATGTTCAACTTCTGAAGTCCCGATACCGTGCGCCAAACAGCCAAATGCACCGTGAGTTGCGGTATGCGAGTCACCACACACCACAGTCATGCCCGGCAAAGTCAAACCTTGTTCAGGTCCAACCACATGCGCGATCCCTTGGCGAATATCATTGATATCAAATTCAACAATATTGAAAGTTTTACAGTTGTCATCCAGGGTTTGTACCTGAATACGTGAAGTATCATCTTCAATACCGGCAATACCCTGTTCACGCTCGGTTTTTGAGGTCGGTACGTTATGGTCCGGCGTTGCCACATTGGCACTTAAACGCCAAGGTTTACGGCCTGCAAGCTGCAAACCTTCAAAAGCTTGTGGTGAAGTTACTTCATGTAATAAATGACGATCGATATACAGTAAGGCTGAGCCATCATCGCGTTGTTTTACTAAATGGTCATCCCACAATTTATCATATAAAGTTTTTGCTTTTGGGGTATTGCCTGCCATGTCGACGCGCTCCATAGAACTGGGTAATGCTTACATTGAGTTCGATTATAACCACGTATTAACATAAATCTAATTTATCATTTTTATTAGTTTAAAAACTTTTTGGAATTAATTTTATCCCTATTAAGACCTTGAATTTTGGCAAAATTACCTTTTTTCCGTGCTTAAGGCAGGCAGCCGGCTTCTCATGAGCAGGCTGGTTAAATCAAGGTATCTAGAACGCTTGGCGCAGGAAATTCAGAATCCGAATTTAACCTGACGGATTTTCTTTCGCTGCGATCAGCTGTTCAATCGCCCGGATCAGTTCTGCTTTCGCTGCACCACATTCGGCAGCCGCATGATTTTCATCATCTTCATCATCGGCAATTTCGTAGACCTGACTGCGTTTTTCTACCGCTTCCTCGAAAATATCAAGGAGGTATTTAATGTGTTTAATATCCATGCTGATCACCCTGCCAGAAAAGTATCTATAGAAAAATATCTCTAAACGATACCATTGCCCTGTTGTTTATGAATTATTAAGTTTAATCAGCCTATAATTTATAAAACCGATTAAAAATATGAAAATGTTCGTTTTTACAAATTAAACAAGACTGATTATCATTTAGCCATATCCCGAGGCAAAGATTGAGGAACAACCCATGGCTCATATCCAAAAATTTGTGAATAACAACCAGCGTATGTTCAAGAAAACCTTTAGCTATTACATTATGCACATCACCATTGCCATGTTGGTGGGTTATTTCGTGACAGGAAGTATCTGGATGGCAGTAACGCTCAGCTTGCTTGAGCCGACGATTCAGGCGATCGCGTTTTTCTTACATGAAAAAATCTGGGAAGCCAAACCGGCGAAAATGCAAAACAGCAACAATGCGGCCATCTAAATATTTGCCGGGCTGTAGAAATAGCNNCTTTCCGCTTTAAAAGATCACTTCATGTGCATGGAGTGATTTTTTATTTTCAGGCCTTAAATTCACATCTACATACATTTTTTTAAGGTCTTTTCCAAGATTAATTCGCCATTTAATATAAAAATATTTTATAATTATTTGAATTTCATATAACCAGATAAATTCTTATGAATCTTGCTGCCTTTGAAGCATTCATTAAAGTCATGGAAACCGGTTCTATTTCTATGGCCGCCGATTTATTGTTTATTACCCAGCCTGCTGTGACCAAACGCATTCATAGCCTGGAAGAATATTTTGGCGTAAAACTGTTTGAGTCTGCCGGCCGCGGTGTTCAGGCGACTCATGCCGCACATTCTTTATTGCCTAAAGTGAAAAACTGGCTCAATGAACTGGGCGATATTCATCATACCCTCAGTCACGAACAGGAACAGGTGCAAGGCAAGCTGAAAATTGGTACCAGTCACCACATTGGTTTGCATCACCTGCCACAGCACTTGCGCAATTATGTGCAAAAATTTCCGGATGTGACTTTAGATGTGCATTTTGTTGACTCGGAACAGGCACATGAACAGGTACTAGCAGGTGATCTGGAGCTGGCATTTTTGACCCTTCCGCCGCAAGGCGATGAACGCCTGAGTTACGTGACCATCTGGAATGATCCGCTGGTTTTCGTAGCAGCACCTTTTCATCCACTGGCACAAAAAAAACATTTGAGCCTGGAAGATCTGGTTCAGTACCCGAGCTTACTGCCAGCATCGCAAACCTATACCACGCAAATCACCTTGGCCGAGTTTGAAAAGCAGAGGGTAAAACCGAAAATCACCATGAGCAATAACCCGCTTGAGTCTATCCGAATGCTGGTTTCTATTGGTCTGGGCTGGTCGGTATTACCAAAAACTTTGCTGAATCAGGAACTGCAACTGCTGGATATTAATATGCAAATGCAACGTCAACTGGGCATGGTCTGGCATCCGGGTCGTACCCAGTCACGTGCGGTACAGGAACTGGTGGCCATGATGAAAAACTCCCATCTCAACTAAAACCGGCTCTAGTGCTGCATCTGCCTGGATGCAGCATTTTGTTACCTAAATCCTCAGTACAGTGGCACAGCTTTCGAGTACTTTTAAATAAAACCCATAAAACATGATGTTTTAAAGGTATAAAAGAAATCGATGGAGTGTGGCCGTATGTTAAGGGATTCATTATCTGTACTATCTCAAAAAGACCAATCTTTGGCCTCTTCTCATGATTCCGGCATGTGGCAAAATGCGAAAGTTACGCTGCTGCCTACTCCCAATTTAAATTTTGCTGATGAAGCGACTGCGCGACATACTTTGCGTGAATATTTCCTGAATACTTTTGACAGTTATGAATTGCTGTTTGACTGCCTGAAAAATGATGAAGCCTATTATCTTCGACCCATTTCTTTACGCCATCCGCTGATTTTTTATTTTGGTCATACGGCGACCTTTTTTATTAATAAACTGCTTTTGAGCAAACTGATTCACGAACGTTTGAACCCGCAGCTTGAAAGTATTTTTGCTGTCGGGGTCGATGAAATGAGCTGGGATGACCTGAATGACCAGCATTATGATTGGCCAAGCATCGCGGAAGTACGGGCTTATCGTGCTCAGGTCAGGACACTGCTACTGAATCTGCTTGAACATGCGCCTCTGACTTTACCCTTGAACTGGAATCATCCATGGTGGTCGATCCTCATGGGCGTTGAACATGAACGGATTCACCTTGAAACTTCATCAGTGCTGATTCGCCAGCACCAGCTGGACTATGTATACAATCATCCGCAGTGGCGTGCCAATATCATCACCGCTATTGTGCCGCAAAACAGCTTAATTGCCGTTCCCGAAGGGCAAGTTAGCTTGAACAAGAGTTTTGAGAGTAGCTTCTATGGCTGGGATAATGAATATGGCCGGCATCAGGCAGATGTTCCCGCTTTTGAGGCTTCACAATATCTGGTCTCCAATCAGGAATTCTTCAGTTTTGTGGAAGATGGCGGTTACATCACTGATCGTTACTGGACAGCAGAAGGACAGGCCTGGGTGAAATTTTCTCAAGCGACCCATCCCAGCTTTTGGCGAAAAACTCCTGAAGGCTGGTCACTGCGTCTGATGCTGGAAGAAATTGCCATGCCTTGGGACTGGCCGGTAGAAGTGAATTATCTTGAGGCGAAAGCGTTTTGCTACTGGAAAGCCGAAAAAACCGGTCAACGTATTCGCTTGCCCACAGAAGATGAGTGGTATCGGCTCTATGAAGTAGCAGGTTTGGACCCTGAGCTGCCCTGTCCGGATCATGCCAATATCGAACTGAAATATGGAACCAGTCCCTGCCCGGTGGATCATTTTCAGCAGGGGGATTTTTTTGATATTCAGGGCAATGTCTGGCAATGGACTGAAACCCCAATTTACCCTTTTGACGGTTTTCAGGTGCATCCGATCTATGATGATTTCAGCACCCCCACCTTTGATGGGCAACATAATTTAATCAAAGGCGGTTCCTGGAGTTCG
>DKLL01000135.1 GCA_002455755.1 Acinetobacter sp. UBA6641 | reverse complement strand
TTAAGCAGGTAGCGAGTGTGGATGTGGATTATGTAGTATTAACGCCTGCTAATGTTGCACCGGCGAATACTCAAGTGACAGATGCTGAGTTGCAGCAAGCTTATAATGCATTCGTCGATGCGCAAAAGCAAAGTGTTAAGCCTTTGGTCAAACATATTTTAATTACGGCAGACACACGTTCAGATGCTGAAGCGAAAAAACTAGCCGATGAGGTTGCTGCAAAAATTAAGGCAGGGATGAGTTTTGCCCAGGCCGCTGCTCAATATTCGGATGATACAGACTCTAAAGCTAAGGGTGGTCTAGTAGAAGCTTATGAAATAGGCGTGTTTGGTGAAGCCTTCGATCAAACCGTTGCTTCTTTAAAATCAGCACAAGTTTCAGCGCCTGTTAAAACCCAGTACGGTTATCATTTAATTGAAACAGAAGCGGCTGCAGTGAAGTTGCCTTCATTTGAAACTGAAAAACCACGCTTGCTGGCTGAGTTGCAAAAGAACAAAGCTGCGAATTCATTCTCTGATGCTGTAAATAGTCTGAATGAGCTGGTTGTAGGTAGTGATGCGCTGGATGTGGTGGCGCAAGAAGTTAAAGGTGTAAAGGTTCAGTCTGTGAAAGGTATGACCCTGGCTACCCAACATCCTGTGCTAAGCGATGCCAATGTCAAAGTTAAACTGTTTAATGATGACGTTAAAAATGGTGATCGTAATGCATCTAGCAGCATCCAGATGGCAAATGGTGATACTGTTTGGGTAAAAGTACGTAATTATCATGCAGCTGGGATGCAAACTTTGGCTGAAGCAACACCACGTGTAAAAGCGAAACTGATTGAACAAAAATCAATTGATGCAGCTAAAGCGAAAATCCAGACTGCATTGAATAACTTTAAATCACAACCTGCTGCAACTGTTTTGGCGCAAAGCAACATCGCGTTTGAAAGTGCAGGTGTATTTACACGTTCACAAGGTTTGAAACGCGAAATTGAACGTGCGACATTTAGTGTTCCGGCACCGAAAGCAGGCATGTGGTCAGTGACGACGGCTTCTTTGCCAAATGAATTGGTGGTTGTGGCTGTTTCAAATGTGAACAAGACCACATCGAATGCCTTAACCAATGAGCAATTGGGTGAATTGTCCAAGCTGTATCAACAGCTTCGTGGTCAGCAGGAGCTGGATGATTACACGCAATATCTTAAGTCTCATGCAAAAATTAAATAATTTGCTATGAAATAAAAAAACCTGCATTAATGCAGGTTTTTTTATGGCTGAATTGAAGGTTATTCAGCGCGGATTTTCAGTTCATAGCCTGAATATTTTCGGATATTAATGACTCCAGTATCTAAAATCAGATACTGTCCTTTAATACCAAATAATTTGCCGCGAATAATCGGTGTCTTGTCCAGATTATGCGATTTTATTTTCTCCGGATATTGCTCAACTGGATAAACAAACTCGCGTGGCAGCTCATCTTCCATGACTTCAACGGTTTCGTTAAATTGCAGATTCTGGCTAAATTCATCACGGATGGTTTGAATTTTCGGTGCAAATTCTTCAAGCAGCTGTTCACGTACCTCAATCAAATTGAGCGGTTCAGCCTCGCCTTTAAGCAATTTACGCCAATCGGTCTTGTCTGCTACCTGCGTTCCAAACATGATTTCCAGCTGGCCTGAAAGACGGCGTGAACCCACTTTCATAATCGGCAAAGCCTGAGTTGCACCTTGATCTAGCCAGCGCGTTGGCATTTGTCCTTCTCGGGTAATCCCGACTTTTAAAGCACTTGAATTGGCTAGANNTAATGACAGGTTTCCGGTTTCATAATACACATGTCACAGGAGGCTTGGGTTTTGAAACATTTAAAGCAGTGACCCTGCGCAAAGGACTTGTTGGTTTTGGCACCACAAGATACGCAATAGATATTGCCTGTCCATTCGATCTCAATTTCTTGACCTAGAGTGAATGGCAGATCAACTTCTGAACGATCTAGAATAAATTTATATTCAACATTTGCCTTGTGTGTATGTTGATCAGTTACACTAAGGTCCTTAAGACCTGCATGCATTTTATGGCAAATGCCTTGTAGTTCCATACAGAATACTCTCTTCAATAATAAGGATGCAGTTATGGCTGAACAAAATGTCATCACGTCAATGCTAGACGATTTATCCAAGGAACAGCCTATTCAAACTGCATTGTGTATTGGTCAAAATCTTACTCAATACAACAATAATCAATCAATTCAATGGCACTATTTTAACGTAACTGAGTTTTTAAGTCTGCCTTTCACCCAGCGATATGACCTGGGTTTTGTGGTGCTGGATTCACAGGAATTCAGTCAAATTCCAGTGTCTGAAAAATCACAGCTGTTGGTTAAACTGCGTGACTTGATGGCAAAAAAAATTGTGGTGGTGAGTCAGCTGAAAGATGAAAAATTATTGCGCTCTTTGGGATTTACCCAGTTGATTGATAAAACCCGACATGATAGTGATTTTGCCTTATGGCAATTTAATATTTTAACTTATAAACATGTGCCTGACTGGTTTAATTCCAAATTTTGGGCAAATCCTGAAAACTGGAATAAATTTCGCTGGTAATGATTGTTTGTGATAATTGCAAATTTTAACATTCGGTATTTATTTATTACTTTAAAAGCATCGTATTCTTTTATGAGGCTCATAAAAGGACAAAGCGATGACTAATCTTAGCAATATCGTNNACTCAACAAAGCCAACAACACAACCAGCAGCGACAACAAGGTGGATTAGGGGGAATTCTTGGCTCCGTGCTGGGGCATTTGAGTGGTCAACAGAATCAACAACAAAATCAGCAGCAGCAAAGCCAGCAACGAAGTAATGTAGGTAGTAGTGGGGCCAAAACCTTATTAATTGCCGTACTTCCTCTGGTTCTGGCCTGGATTCAGAAACAGGGCGGCATACAGGGAGCATTAGACAAGTTAAAAGGTCAGGGCTTAACCAGTCAGGTGGACGATTGGGTGTCTACAGGCCCGGGTGAAAATGCCAGTGTAGATCAGCAGCAGGTTCAGGGACTGTTTGATGATCAGGACGTAGAACAGGTTGCACAAGACACCCAGGTGCCGAAACAGGATATTTATGGGGCGATTTCCAAAGTCTTACCTCAAATTATCGATTCACTTACCCCACAAGGTGAACAGACCAATAAACAGGAAGCCAATGCTGATATTCAGCAGGTAATGAATCTGGTTTCTGGTTTTTTGAAGCGCTAAAATTTTTAAAGCCAGTTGAGGGAATGATTCAGCTGCTGGTTTCTAGGGCATATTTGAAGTTATGGAATAGAGCCGGTCATTACTCATGATTTTCCATGCTAAATAAAGTATTGGTTTTGGAAATTTTTTTAGCAATATAGTGGGATTTTTTTAAGCGAATTAGAATAATCTGCGATTGAAATTCCAGTTCACCGAATTCAGGCTCGACCTGGACATAATGTAATTGTCCAAAACTGTCTCGTGCCCGTGCTTGCGCAGAAAATCCCGGACGCGCATTGCCACTGGAAATGGTTGCCAGGCGTCCCAGCAGGTTGACCTGTTGCCTGGTAAGCGTTGGCTTGATGACCTGATCCAGACAGTGAATCATAAATACAGTGAAAAACACCGCAATGATCATTGCCGGGATAATCAGATAATAAGCAGGTAAAAATGCCTTCTGCTGTGCAAATACGCAAAGTTGCAGAAAATAGCCTGCAAAACTGAAGTTCATCAATAAAAATACCACAATCAGTGTTTTGGAGAACTTGACGTTGAGCAGTGGTGAGTCGGTAAGTTTCTTTGGAGAAAGGGTTTTTAGAAATTCAGTCGGGCGAATATTAAAGTAATAGCCAATGGTTTCTACCATGCTGAGTAAAATCAGAGCCAGTAAACTTAGATGAAAAGGCATCAAGTTATAGTTCAGCAGAAACTCAAGCATGGCAGATTCCATAGGGGGTTATTCTTCTTTCAGGTAAATTCCACCATCAGAATGCACGGTAATTTCAACTTTTTCAAGTGATTGCCCTTGGCATGGACCAGAAATACATTCACCGGTTTCAACCAGGAACAATGCGCCATGAGTGGAACATTCAATATATTCCTGATCCCGATCTAAAAACTGGTTTTCTAGAAATTCCAGTTCAACCTGTAAGTGAGGACAGATATTCTGATAGGCATAGAATGAGCCGTCACGCTGGGTAATGAAAATCGTCTCACCATTCGGCGTTTCGTAAGAACGTGCTTCACGTTCAGGAATATCTTCCGTCATGGCAATTTTAATCATTATGCGCATTCCTTCTGGAAGTTGTTTAACAATTTTGCGTAGTTCTCAACACTTAAACGCGGGCCAAACTGTGAAACGACTTCGCTTGAAATCAGAATTGACAATTCAGCAGCCAGTTTAAGGCTGAAACCTGCATTTAATGCATACAGGAAAGCACCTGCAAAGGCATCACCCGCACCATTGGCATCTACCGCAGTCACTTTACGACCGGGAACTTTCAGGGTTTGCTCAGAATCGGAAATTAAAGCACCTTCAGCTGATAATGTAATGACAGTGTATTTGCTTTTTAATTGCAATTTAGCCATGGCTGCTTCGATTGAATCGGTTTCGGTATACATTAAAGCTTCATGATAATTACAAAGCAATAAATCAACGCCATCATCCAGAAGTTCATCTAAACCTTGACGTGCATACTGCACCATAGCGGGGTCGGAAAGCGTTAACGCAATTTTCACCCCATGCGCTTTGGCAATTTCACGGGCTTGTTTAACCGCTTGACGTGCCGTATCGCTAGTCGACAAATAGCCCTCAATATACAGCCATTTTGCAGTTTTTAAGGGTTGAAAATCGATTTGCGCTTCACTCAGTTCAGCGGTAATGCCAAGATAAGTTTGCATGGTACGTTCAGAGTCCGGGCTCACCAGAACCATACAGGTTCCTGTTACGCCTTCACTGACGGATTGCTCGGCAGTGAGAATACCGGCCTCATTTAAACCTTTCAGGTAAATACGGCCCAGTTCATCATTACCCACACGGCAGGCATAAAAGGCTTTACTGCCTAATGCGCTAAAGGCAACGGTGGTATTTGCAGCAGATCCGCCGGATGCTTGACCTTTGTATACTTGCGTTTCTTTTAAATTATTATATAAATTTGCTTGCGTTTCACCATCAGTCAACTGCATAGTGCCTTTTTGCAAATTTTGTTGAATCAGGAAATCGTCAGAGACTTTAAATTCTTGGTCGATTAGTGCATTACCAATTGCAAAAAGATCAACAGTTGTCATGTCTTTCATTCACATTTAAATTAAAACGCTAAGTTTACACCAATGCCCATGATTGCTGTAGATTGATGAATAAAATTCAATATATAGTCAATTTATTCGTTCAAAATGCAATATAGGGCAGAATAAGGAAGGTTAGATGAATATCACGATTGATAAAGCTGAACAATTACCTGAACAAATCAAGGAATTAGCCAAGCAGGCACAGCGAGAAGGATTTCAGTTTGTTGATCGATTGATTGAAGAATATGAAAGTGGAAAAAACCGGTTCGATCAACCGGGTGAGTTTCTGCTTTTTGTTTATGATGATGACAAGCTGATTGCCTGTGGCGGTTTAAACCAGCAATGGAATGAGAATGAAATTGATGCACGAATTGGTCGGGTACGTCGTTTTTATGTCTTGCCGAAATACCGTAAGCAAGGGGTGGGTAAACAGCTGTTACAACATCTGGAAAAAAATGCCCGTGCAAATTTTTCTGCGCTTTGCCTGAATACAGACACTAAATCTGCGGCTAATTTTTATCAGAAACAAAATTACGTTTTTGTTGAAAACCATCCTAATTATAGTTATTTCAAATACTTAATCTAGTTTTGTGTAGGTTTATGATGCTGCTGAAACCTGAATCGGCATGGCAGCATCATAAATGATAGGACTTGGATTTTAAATTTCAGGGATGAGTGATTGCAGAAACACCGGTCATTCCAGATTAGGATTTTATTGCCAAGTATGAAAGTTCTGTTTCTGATATTGGCTGAACTTTGAACTTCGATTTTATATGAATGTAAATCACCATGTTTAAGCTTACCGCGTGCAGACTATTCATTATGTCAAAATATCTCTGATTTTTTAAATAAGCCTGATTTAATGAGAAGTTTAGGTTTTTAATAGATTTCTTTCATAAATCAAAAAATGTTCAATATTGGATTTTTTGAATCAGCACGGCCTCATTTGATGGATTTAGTTTTTTACCTTTTCACAGGCAATCTCTCTAGTTTTGAAAGTTCAAAATGAGGATCTCAAAATTATATTTTGAGTCTGCAAGAAAAACCTTTTGTTTCCCATACATGACATCCTGAGCCGGTTTTAAGCACTGCTTTAAAATGCAGCGCAAGGGATGGGAAACATGTGGCATCCATGCCACACTCATGAATCCAATCCCTGCTAAAATCTATTTTCAATTTCAGCTTTATGAACAGTTTGTAGTTTTTAAAATGATTTATGAAAGAAGCCTCATGATAGATTAATGAACATATAAAGATTATTGAACCCATCTGATAAGACTCAACCACAAAAAAATAGAAAAAGCTAAAGCGTAAAAAAATTTAATATTTCCAAAGTTAACAGATCATTCATTTAAAATTGATTAACTTTCCGGCTTACGGATGGGTTATCGTTCAGAGCTATCAGCGCGTGATTATGAATTGTTTGAATAAAATAAAATTCGATTTTTTCTTTAATGCTTTATGCACGCATGGCAAAGTTATAAGGTGATTGATGTTTTGTATCAGTACACTCATGCGCTCAATAGTAAAGCGACATATTTCATTCAAATCAGAACATTCCAGCCTAGAAAGTAAAGAATGAATAACCATTTAAATTTATCCTTGCTTATTTAAAAGCTTTTATATTTTTTTACAGTTACAACACCCAGAATAAAAGACTAAGCTAGAGATTTAAAGACTTAAAGAATTTTGAATTGCAACTGAGTAAAAAAGGATTTCAAAAAACTCTGGAAATTATTTTAAAAATTACATTACATTTTCAAAGAAACTTAGAGCTTACATTTTATAACTTAAATCGTATTTTTTTCACATTTTTGAATAGTAAAAATTCTTTTTCTATACATATTTAAGAGTGTATGCCTCTCAATATAGGTCAGACTGGTTAAGCACAAAGATCTAAAACAAATCATCACCATTTCTAAGTCGATCTAAAAAATAAAGCTGAGAGGGATAAAAATGCGCGCACTTACATATCATGGTTCACACGATGTCCGAGTAGAGTCTGTTCCTGATCCTGTCATTCAGGAACCGGATGACGTTATTTTACGGGTCACTGCAACGGCCATTTGTGGGTCAGATCTGCATCTGTATCGAGGTAAAATTCCGGCTACAGAAGAAGGCGATATCTTCGGTCATGAATTTATGGGGATTGTAGAAGAAGTCGGTCCAGAAGTTACACAAGTAAAAAAAGGTGACCGGGTGATTATTCCTTTTGTAATCGCCTGTGGACATTGTTTTTTTTGCGAGCATGATTTGACTGCTGCCTGTGAAAAAACCAATACCGGTCGTGGTGCCATTCTTAATAAGAAACAGATTCCACCGGGTGCGGCCTTGTTTGGCTATAGCCATCTCTATGGCGGAATTCCAGGAGGACAGGCAGAATATGTACGCGTTCCCAAGGGCAATGTAGGTCCGTTTAAGGTACCGGGTTCATTGTCGGATGAAAAAGTTTTGTTCCTGACGGATATTTTACCGACTGCCTGGCAAGCCGTAACCAATGCTAAAGTGACTAAAGGCTCTAGTGTTGCCATTTATGGGGCGGGACCGGTCGGTTTGCTTGCAGCAGCATGTGCGCAAATGTTGGGTGCGGAACAGATTTTTATAGTAGATCACAACCATTACCGCTTGGAATATGCGCGCAATACGTATGGTGCCATTCCGGTCAATTTCGACAAGGTGGATGCAGCCGAATTTATTATCACCAATACACCGGGACATCGCGGAGTAGATGCGGTCATTGATGCGATCGGGTTTGAAGCCAAAGGCAGCATGATTGAAACTGTACTCACCAATCTTAAAATTGAAGGCTCAAGCGGCGCGGCTTTACGTCAGTGTATTGCTGCGGTGCGTCGCGGTGGAATTGTCAGTGTACCGGGCGTCTATGCCGGTCCGATTCATGGTTTCCTGTTTGGCGATGCATTTGATAAGGGGCTGACTTTTAAAATGGGTCAAACTCATGTACATAAATTCCTGCCTCAACTTCTGGAATTTATTGAAAATGGCGATTTGTCTCCGGAAATGATTATTACGCATCGCATGAATCTGTCCGATGCGGCCGAAGGCTACCGGATTTTTGATAAGCGTGAACAGGACTGCCGTAAAGTCATATTGACGCCTTAAAATAAGATAAATGCCAAATGGGTTCAGCAGCCGCAGTATGTAAATATTGCGGCTGTTTTATCTTAATAGCTCATGTTGCANNATCGATAAAAATTTAGAACAAGCTATTCAGCAATTAATTTCTCTTACTGCTGATATCCCTCATCCCGGACAGGGGCAAACCTTAAAGCGCTGGCAAATACTGGCACAAGTTGCGGCAACCAATCTTAATTTGGCTAAATGGTTTGAGTCGCATCTTGATGCAATAAGCATACTCAAAGAATTAGAATTTCCTTATGTAAAAGAGGGGCTTTGGGCAGTCTGGGCGGCTGAAGGAAGTGCATCTCCTCTGCAATTCGAGCAAGGTTTATGCTCAGGGGAAAAGAACTGGTGCTCGGGTGCCGGCCTGGTCGACTATGGACTGATGTCCTATCGGGATGAACATCATCATTCACAGTTGTTAATTATCGATATGCATCAGCCTCATATCCAGATTGAACATGAAGGTTGGCAAGCTGTTGGCATGCAGCATACGCGTACTGCCAGTATTCATTTTAATCAGGTGGGTGCGGAAGCTGTAGGTTATTCTAATGCTTATCTGGACAGACCGGGATTTTGGCATGGAGCGGCCGGGGTTGCTGCATGCTGGTATGGGGCGACAGCACGGCTGGCAGACTTTTTATATGAAGAATGTAAAAACAGGCCACATGCTTATCGCCTGATGTATCTGGGAAAAATCAGTACTTTACTGTTTAGCACCCAGCAGTATTTTTATCATGTTGCTGAGCAGATTGACCGGTATCCTGCTAAAAGCCATGAACGGATTATCAGGATATTGCGTGCCAAAGTTGAACAGACGGCTCAGGCAGTTCTGGAACAGGTCGGTCAGGCGCTTGGTGCAAGACCCTTTTGTGAAAATAGGCTCTTTGCTTCACTGGCGGCTGATTTGCCGGTATTTTTAAGGCAAAGTCATGCCGCCTTTGATTTAGAACAAATTGGCCAATTGGTTGTTCAGGAGGATAGCGCATGGCGGCTATAAAGAAACATGATCTGGTAGGAGACCGGGTGATTCATGGAGAAGGTACTGGCTCTCGGGATTGGCTGAACTGGTCAGGACTGGATGCACTGCAACCTTTAGACATTGATGCCTGTTTTCCAGCAGGAAAACGTGTCCTAATTGTTGCACCGCATCCCGACGATGAAATTCTAGGCTGTGCCGGTCTTTTGCAGCAACTGGCCCAACTGGAGCGTGAGATCGTGCTGGTGGCTGTAACGAATGGCACCCAAAGCCATCCCGGCTCACGTGTTTATACAGCAGAGCAGTTAAACAGGATACGTCCAGCTGAAACTCAGGCAGCGCTTGAGGTATTGGGAATTCAGCATGCAGTGAACCGTATGGCTTTAAATATGATGGATGGCGAAGTGAATTCTCAGCAGGACAGGCTTTATCAGACTTTAGAGAGCTTAGTAAAACCAGAGGATATTCTGGTTTGTACCTTTGATCGGGATGGGCATCCAGATCATGAGGCAACTGGAAGAGTAGTCCAGCAACTGGCAAATGAATTGCAATTATCCTGCTATCAGGTGTTGATTTGGGCTTGGCATTGGGCAATTCCCGATGATAGCCGCATTGCCTGGAATAAAGCATTAAGATTGCAACTGACTCCGCAACAGCTTGAGTATAAAGAACAGGCGATTGCCTGTTTTAAAAGCCAGTTGAAGCCAGATCAGAGTACGGGCCGACCAGCGATTCTATCCACACAGACCATTCAACGGATTTTAATGCCTTGCGAGGTATATATTTGTGATTAATCAGACCGATTATTTTGATGAGCTGTATAAAAATAACGACGATCCGTGGGGATATGAACAGCGCTGGTATGAACGGCGCAAACGCCAGATTTGTTTATCGCTTCTATTAAAATCTCAGTATGACAATGTCCTGGAAATTGGCTGTTCTAACGGGGTATTTAGCGAGCAGTTAGCACGGCGAGCAAAACATTTAACCAGTCTGGATGCCAATGCTAAAGCCATCCAGCTGGCGCAAAAACGTCTTGACTCTTTGTCCCATGTGCAGGTTATCCAGCAGCGTATTCCAGAACAGTTTCCGGCCGGTTCTTTTGATCTGATTGTGATCAGTGAAATAATGTATTACTTGCAACAACCGGAACTGACCGAATTAATCCATAAAGTGGAGAATAGCTTAACTCCACAGGGCATGGTGTTGTGCTGTCATTGGCGTTATCCGATTGAAGGATTTGCGCTCAAGGGTGAAGAAGTTCATCAAGTGTTGAGACAGCAATTTAGCCTGAATCATTATTTGAATCTTAATGATCCCGATTTTATAGTAGATTTATGGAGTAAGGACTCCATTACTTTAGCTGCTAAAGAGGGATTGCTATGATTGGAATTGTGNNGAATTGTGATTCCGGCCTGTAATGAATAGCATTATTTGCAAGATTGTCTGAATGCTATCCGAAATGCGGTAGAGACATTACCGGATACAAAAAGAAAAGTGCATGTGCTGGTCGTGCTGGACAGTTGCAATGATCGGTCTTTAGAGATTGTGCAGCGCGCAGGAATAGACTATCTGGAATGCAATTTTCGTTGTGTCGGAAAAGCGCGTGATCTCGGGGTTCGCCACATGATCGGGTTGGGGGTCACCTGGATTGCCTGTACTGATGCCGATTCGTGTGTCGATTCGCAGTGGTTATTACAGCAAATCAATCACCAACCGGCAGATGCAATCTGTGGCGTGGTTGAAGTGGATAGCTGGCAGAACTTTTCTGCACTGACCCGAAAAAACTATCTGGCACATTATCAGGATACAATGGATCATAGTCATATTCATGGTGCCAATTTGAGTTTTAGTGCCATCTCCTATATCCAGTCTGGGGGCTTTGAAGCGTTATCCAGTCATGAAGATGTACAGCTGATCAAGCGGATGATACACATGGATTTGAACGTGATCTGGAGCAATCTGGTACGGGTTAAAACCAGCAGCCGACTGCACGGGCGTGCGCCTGAAGGCTTTGCAAATTTTCTTTATCAGCTTGAACATAACAGTGAAGCATAGCTGTGCAATCAGGTTTGTATACAAGAATTGAAAGAGAACTGATAAAGAAATTTAAGTCCTTGTCTTAACTTAATTTAAGTATTTACCTTGGTTTAGAATGAAGTTTCGTAACTGCTCCATCTTAAGAATATTAAACGTGAGATATTACGATATCACTATTTTGCTGCCATAAAGTTGAAACAGGCTTTCATTGCATAGGGTGAATTATAAGGGGATGCAAATGTGTCCGGAAAACCTGTTGCTTCGGATGGTCTGGACTTAAGCCGCTTAATGCGTTAGCTGCGTTATGAATCGCCATCCTTGCCTTAAAAACTGCACTGATTTATTTAAGCGGAAGGAATCGAAACTTGACTGAAATACTGGGAAATTCGCAATTGTACAAATCCAAATACTTTAAGATTCAGGTATAATCGAAAACATCTTATAAATATGTATACGTGAGGAGATCACATGACTGTAGATGTCACTGAAACCATTACCCAAACTGTTCATCCTGCGTTTCAGTTGATACGTCAACACCATGTTGAGGCCTTAGACATTTTTGTGTCTGAATATAAACATAAAGTGACCGGTGCAACGCATTATCATCTTGCCAGTGATCTGGATGAAAATGTCTTTCTGGTGGCGTTCCGTACTCAACCGATGGATTCAAAAGGCGAGGCGCACATTTTAGAACATACGGCATTATGCGGTTCTGAAAAATTCCCTGTTCGTGACCCGTTTTTCCTGATGATTCGCCGTTCACTCAACACCTTTATGAACGCATTTACTTCAGCAGACTGGACCGCTTATCCTTTCGCAACGCAAAACAAAAAAGACTTTCAAAACCTGTTGGAAGTGTATCTGGATGCCGCTTTTGCTGCGAATTTAAATGAACTGGATTTTGCCCAGGAAGGCATTCGTATCGAGCTGGAAAATGGTGAACCGGTCTATAAAGGCGTGGTGTTTAATGAAATGAAAGGGGCGATGAGTTCTCCTTCTGATCAGCTGTATCATCAACTGGCGCATCATTTATTCCCAAAAACCACCTATCATTACAATTCAGGCGGCGATCCTAAAGATATTCCAGATTTAACTTACCCAGAGTTAGTCGATTTCTATAAGTCACATTACCATCCGAGTAATGCGGTATTTATGACCTTTGGTAATGAATCTGCCTATCATTTACAAGAACAATTTGAAACTTTGGCCTTGTCTAAATTCGAGAAAGNNTACAAGAACAATTTGAAACCTTAGCCCTATCTAAATTTGAGAAAGGGGAAACGCTGCATTCGACGCCTGAAACACGTTTAACCGCACCGATTGAAGTGACAGAAACCTATGCTTTAGATGCAGAAGATTTAAAAGATAAAACCTATCACATCATTTCATGGTTATTGCCTCAAGCCAGCGATATTAAATTACGCTTGGGTATGCGTCTGGTTGAAGGAATTTTACTGGAAGATTCCGCTTCGCCATTACGCCATTACCTGGAAACCTGTGACTATGCACAATCTACCGGTCCGATTATGGGCGTAGATGATTCCAACTTTGAAATGACCTTCTTCTGTGGCGTGCAAGGTTCAAACCCGGAACATGCACAAGAATTTAAAGACGGCGTTTTTAAAATTCTTGAAGACGTTGCCTCTAAACCTGTTGATGCTGAAATGGTGGATGCGATTTTGCATCAGATTGAATTGCATCAGCGTGAAATCAATGGCGACGGTATGCCATATGGCTTAAGCCTGATTTTAAATGGTTTAGGCAGCGTGATTCATCACAGCGATCCAATCCAGGTCTGGGATGTAGATACTGCGATTGAGCAGGTGAAAGAAGAACTGAAAGACCCAATGTGGTTATCGAATCTGATTAAAGAGCATTTGCTGGATAATACCCATCGTGTGCAAATGGCTCTGGTGCCGGATGCAACCAAATCTGCCAAGGAAGCAGAAGCTGAAAAAGCACGTTTAGCAGATATTGGTGCCAAACTGACGGATGAGCAGAAAGCTGAAATCATCAAGCAAACTGAAGCCTTAAAAGTTCGTCAAANNCAAGATACACCAGATGATATGAACCTGCTGCCGAAAGTAGGGTTAGAGGATGTCCCGGCAGATCTGCATATTGTGCAGGGTCAATTGCGTGAAATTATCAGCAATAATCTGGATACGCCTTTAAATCTGTATCATGCAGGTACCAATGGTATTTATTACCAACAGGTGCTGGTGAAAATTCCAGATCAGGTGGTTCAATCGCCATATTTGAATTTACTTTCAATTTTGCTGGGTGAAGTCGGTGCAGGCCAGTACGATTATCTGGAGCTTCAGCAACTGCAAACTGCAGTGAGCGGTGGCGTAGGCATGGGTGCATCTTTGCGCTCTAAAGTGGATGACAAAAACAAAATCAGCGCATGGCTCACGTTAACCACCAAATCTCTGGTGAATAATTTTGAGGCGATCCGCATCTTGAAGTTGGCCTTTGAGCAACTCCGTTTTGATGAAAAAGACCGCATTATTGAATTATTGCAGCAACGTAAAACACGTTGGCAATCACGTATTTCCGGTTCTGGTCATAGTTATGCCATGCAAATTGCATCACGTAATTGCAGTGCCTTGGCACAGCGCGATTATCAAAACACCGGTTTGGGAGCACTGAACTGGTTGGGTGATTTGGTCAATAAAATTGAAAATGATGAAGTTGCTTACGAGGCTTTAATTACAGAGCTCAAAGCTATTCATCGTTTACTCTTACAAGCACCGAAACAGTTCCTGCTGGTATGTGAAGAACATCATTCTGATCGCTTGATTGAAGAGGTTCAAGACGTCTGGGATAAGCTGGCGGTAGATCAAACACCGGTAGAATTAACGACAGTTTTCACAGAAAATAGCAATAAAGACGAAGCCTGGCTGATTCAAGCCAATGTTCAATTCTGTGCTTCAGCTTATGCTGCAGTTGAGGTCTCTCATCCAGATGCTGCACCGCTCATGGTATTGGCTGCATATTTACGTAATGGCTTCTTGCATAGTGCGATTCGTGAAAAAGGCGGTGCCTATGGCGGTGGCGCTAGCTATGATGGTAATGCCTGTTCGTTCCGGTTTTATAGCTATCGTGATCCGCGTCTGGCAGAAACCTTTAAAGACTTTGATGCCAGTATTGACTGGTTGCTGAATACAGAACACCAGCCACATCAACTCGAAGAAGCAATTCTGGGCTTGGTTGCGAGCATGGATAAACCTGGTTCTCCTGCCGGGGAAGCCATTAGTGCCTGTTATGCACTCTTACATGCACGTACACCTGCGGTGCGCAAGCAATTACGTGCGCGTTTACTTGCTGTAACTCTGGATGATTTAAAACGAGTTGCAGAACAATATCTGGTTCAGCAAAAACCGGTAAAAGCGGTGGTTGCACCGGTGGCTAAGCGTGAAGCATTGCTTGACCTTGGTTTTGATATTAAGCAAGTGAACTAAAACATAATTCGAGGAATACTATATGGCGTTCAAAAAACTTGAACGTACTACCCTGCAACTGAGCATGATCATGCTCAGTTCTTTGTATGTGACGAATATTCATGCGCAAACACCAGAATCTTCAATTACACCGGCAAGCCCTGAAGCATGCGTAGCTTTAGAATCGAATGCGGATCGTCTGGCTTGTTATGACACTTTATTCAAAGTACCTGAAGCAGAAAAGCCTCAGCTGGTATCTGAACGTCAGGCAGCCAATCAAATTGCGCCAAGACTAACTGAACCTGAAACCATCAAAGAAAAAATCAGTCATGGGGTGAGTAACGTATTTGCAGCTGAAGGGCCAAAAATTGACCCCAATACCTCTTTGCTGGACAAGCGTTGGGAACTGTCTCCTGAAAGCAAACTCGGAACCTGGAATATTCGTGCGCATCAACCGGTTTATTTACTTCCGGGATTCTGGACTTCAGATAAAAATAAGCGTCCTTCCAGTCCGAATGAAAACAATACGGTACAGGTGGGTGACGAGCAAAACCTGAAATCAATGGAAGCAAAATTCCAGTTGTCTTTAAAAACCAAGGCAGTTGAAAACCTGTTTGGTGATAATGGTGATATCTGGTTTGGTTATACCCAGTCATCACGCTGGCAGGTCTATAATGCGGATGCCTCACGTCCTTTCCGTGAAACCAACTATGAGCCTGAAGCGAGTCTGGTTTTTCGTACCAATTATGAAATTTTGGGCTTAAATGCACGCTTACTTGGAGTGACCTTCAACCATCAGTCCAATGGCCGTGCCGATCCCTTATCGCGTAGCTGGAACCGTATTATCTTTAATGTCGGTCTAGAACGCGACAACTTTGCGTTGA
>DKLL01000228.1 GCA_002455755.1 Acinetobacter sp. UBA6641 | reverse complement strand
ATGGTCAGACTCATCATATTTTGTGCAGCGTTTTCTTTTTGAACAATCTTGCCCAAGGCTTGATTGATTGACCAAAGCGAATTGAATTTTTGCAACCAGAAATTGGCTGCGTGCTGATCAATAACAACATCAGCAAGAGAACTTAAGGGAATTTTTTTCATTTTTTCTGCAACTTGCATAGTCATTACCACGCGATTGAATTTTAATTATTATACACATGTATATATATTTGTATATATATTTGTATTGTTTCTATTCATTTCCCAAGTTGCAATGCAACCGCTATAATGGTTTCGTATCTCTAATCCATTGAAAAATATGAACCCGTCTTCCATCAAAAAAAATGTTGATGCTCCTGTGGATAAACAGAATTTTGTTCATGAACCGGTGATCATCCGCACTGTAGGTCGAAAAGCAACAATTACCAAAGAAGAGCTGTTTCAGGCTGCATTGAATTTAATCGGACCACAGAAAAGTATCTCTTCCCTAAGCCTACGTGAAGTTGCACGCGAGGCAGGTATTGCTCCAAACAGTTTTTATCGACATTTCAAAGATATAGATGAACTTGCGATTGAATTGATTGACCGTGCAGGGATTGTATTACGTCAAATTTTGCATCAGGCACGCTTAAAGGCCTCAAAGCAAAGCAGCATTATTCGCAGTTCAGTTGAAATTTTTATTGAACAATTAGATGCAGATGAAGGGAATTTAAGTTTATTGCTGCGTGAAGCCTATACCGGTTCTGCATCTTATAAATCAGCAGTGCAACGTCAGTTGAATTATTTCCAGCAAGAATTGCAGGACGATCTCATTCGTTTAGAACGTCTCAATAACAACCGGCTTTCTCACCCCGACATTGCAGCAAAAGCCATTACCCAGCTGGTATTTAATATGGGTGCAACGGTCATTGATATCTCGGCGACTGAGCGCAAGGAAATTGCTGAACAGACCATGATCATGATTCGGATGATTTTAGAAGGTGCACGTCATTTGGATGAAGCACGAATTCGATAGTTCAGCACTTTAAAGCGAATAATTTAGCACAACAAACCAATTTTTTTAGCAGCGTGAATTGCTTTGGTACGGGAATTCACCGCTAATTTTTGGTAAATATTTTTTACATGCACATCTACAGTAAATTTTGAAATATTAAGTTCCACCCCTATTTCACGGTTACTTAATCCATTTGCGACACATGCCAAAATTTCTTTTTCTCGCATTGATAAATTAGTATCAACATTCTCAGTTACATCAAAGCTTAGCTCTGAAGCGGAATTCATATTCTTTAGTATTTTTTTTGCTATAGCAGGATCAATAATTGCACCGCCTTTCAACATAGTCCGTATAGAAAATATTAATTCAAAATCATCTTTTTCTTTCAAAACATAACCAGTTGCCCCTACATGCATAGCTTTATAAATAACATCGAATGTATTCCATGAAGAAAGCACCATAATAGGAACAGTGCTTGCGATTTTATTCCGAATGCTTTCAATAAAATCAATACCGCTGCCATCTGGCAAATTCAAATCAACCAGCATAAATTTCACTGAATTTGAACGGCAGATATTTTTAGCAAAATCTATTGTTTGAGAGAACAAAATATCCTGCTTTTCATAACCAAAACTTTCTAGAATTTTATAGATTCTAAGCTGATGAGCTGGGTCATCTTCTAAAACCAGCAACGGTTTTAATAAAGGAAATTCGATATTCATTTTTATACCCTTTGTTCAACTTTTAGAGTATTTACTGTTATTGTTTTTAGTGCCATCCCTAGAATTAGGGATATTGAAAATATTAAATTGAGGGATTCAACCCATTATGATTTTTATATGATAAAGGTTGCATTATAAAACTAAACCATACGCAATCTTGCAATGAATTCTTCTTCAATAAGCACACACATTAAATTTCAAATGGCTGATTCCTGATTAGGGTCTGTTGACATTTCATAATGGTAACCAAATAAAGATACAAGCTAAAGCAACAGAGTTTGCATAATTCTGCTTTAGCTTATCGTAACGTGTTGCTATACCTCTGAAATGCTTCAATCTTGCAAATGCGTTTTCAATTAAGTGCCTGATTTTATATAAATACCAATCCATATGTTTATTACTGGATTTAGAATTACACTTCTTTGGAATATTTGCTTTTGTTTGAGTATTTTCGATTTTTTCTCTAAGCAATTCTGAATCGCAACCCTTATCAGCACACAACATTTCTGTTTCTTCTAAACTCAAACAATCAATTAAATCAGGCAGAACTTTCACATCATGCGTTGTGCCATCACCGATTATAAATTCGATCGGGTTTCCATTTGCATCTACAGCTAAGTGGATTTTAGAACTGTTTCTGCCGATGCTTTTAGTAATAGATTGGTCTTTGATACCAGCAGCATGTTGATATGCTCTCACATGACTCGCATCAATAAAAATCCATTCAAAATCGGCATGATTAGACAATAATTTAAATATTTTCAGGAATTTACTGTCTTTACACCAACGCTTAAACTTTTTAAAAATCGAGTTTGGCTTACCAAAAATTTCTGGTAAATCACGCCAAGGGCATCCTGTTCTAATTCGATAAACAACCTTAAATTATTTTTGGGATAAATACCGAAATTGGAGAGAATAGATTTCAGTTTTAACCAGCGTTGATCATTCAACATTGTACGAGGCATAGCGAAGAGTGAATTTGTTTTAGCGATTAAATTCTACTTTCCCTCTATTTTTTTGGCACAGTAAATATCAACAGACCCTATATATTTATAATTTTACAGAAAAAATATAATACCTAATTTTAGTTATTTTATTATAAAATACAAAGCAAAATAATCTGAATTTAAGTATAAAAACAAAATTTTCAAAAACACCCAATTAATCAATCAATCATTTAAATAACTAAAATTAGGTATTACTCATAAATTTTATCGATCTAATATCAAATTTTATTTTAACAAGGATAATTGAGATGACAAAACATTCTGCTGTTGTAAATATTGTAAATAAAACCGGGGACTCTATTTCAGAAATTAAATTTTTACACCGCTATGATTCTGATGTTTACAACCAGGGAGATCATCAGGGACCAATGAAAGACGGTGCTGAACATCATATTTGCGATGCTGTTTTCTGGACTGGATTTTTACGTGTAGGTGTAGACTATTGGTGGATTCAGTTTAAAAGAAATTCTAAAACTTATACATGTAAAGCAAATTTCTATTGTTCACTCATGAGTAAAGATGGCAGCAACCCCGTTAGCATTGAAATTCATAAAGATAAAATGAAAGTTATTCCTCATGCTTCCAGTGCATGCAGTGTGAGCCTATACGAACCATATTTACTGATGGAACAGCTTGAAAATGAGCTTCTGCTTACAGGTATCGCAATAGAACCCCATGCTGAAAGTGCTTATATGAAATGTAATTGTGACTGAAGTTAAACCATCTGGCTGGAGCTGAATGCTCCAGCCATCATCTTTTAATCTTTTATGCTGATTTAAATTTCAAATACTTAAAAATAGGTATGTACTCAAAATTCAGAATGAATACACTGAAGCAAAGAATTCGGTACTTTTATCCATGAAAAAAAACAAAGCTCTCATTGGCA
>DKLL01000142.1 GCA_002455755.1 Acinetobacter sp. UBA6641 | reverse complement strand
GGCAAGCAGCGACATAATCGCCACAAAACCTAGATCCCCCATAACATTCATGACTTGCGGGCGCGCTGCTTCAAGTGCCAGGGTCATTTGCGACAGGTCCGAGAAGCTTAGAATGGTCACAATAGGGGTGAGCAACAGAGCAAAAATCATTAATGTCGCCTGAATGGTATCGGTCCAGCTGACCGCGAGGAAACCACCAATAAATACATAGCTGATGGTGGCAATGGCACTGATCCAGAGCGCAGTGCCATAAGACATGTCAAACATGTTTTCAAACAGGCGGGCACCTGCCACCATGCCGGAAGCACAATAAATGGCAAAGAAAATCAGAATGATGAAAGCCGATGCCACTCGCAAGATTTTCTTCTGGTCATTAAAACGGTTGGAAAAATAGTCCGGCAAGGTCAGCGCATTGTGCTGTACTTCGGTATGCACACGTAAACGTCCGGCCACCAGCAGCCAGTTGAGCCATGCGCCAATAATCAGGCCAATGGCAATCCACATTTCAGACAGGCCTGAAAGATAAATTGCGCCAGGAAGTCCCATCAGCAACCAGCCACTCATATCTGAAGCACCGGCAGAGAGCGCTGTGACGAAACTACCTAAACGACGACCCCCCAAAATGTAATCAGAGAAATTGGCAGTTGCGCGATAAGCCATAAGACCAATCGCGATCATGGCGACAATATAAAAAAGAAAGGTAATTAAGGTCGGATTTAGGGAGCTCATACGGTATCCATTTACAAGGTGGACAGTAGATCGAAACACAGGCTTATAAAAAGAAGCACAAATAATTTCAAAAAAATAACGTGAAATTTAACCATAGATTAAAAAAAAATGCTGAATTTTTTCCAGGCCAAAAAGATAGACAGCGTAAAAGCTGTCTATCTTTCTAAACATAATCGGGTTTTAGTTATTGCGCCCCATGACGCCACGAATGGTGTTCAGGATGTCGGCAGGTAACACCACAGTCTTGGCATTCGGCGATTTAGACATGTCTTGCATGGCTTTCACATACTGTTCACCTAGCAAATAGGCTACCGGAATTTCCTTATCCCCGACCGCCGAAGTGACCATTTCAATGGCACGCTGTGAAGATTCAGCCAAGACCACTTGTGCTTCGGCATCGCGGCGTGAAGCTTCCAGGCGACCATCGGCTTCTAAAATCGCTGCCTGTTTTTCACCATCTGCCTTGGTCACGGTGGCACGGCGCTGACGTTCCGCAGCCGCCTGAGCTTCCATGGCAGCCTGCATGGTGGCTGAAGGTTGAATATCCTGAATTTCCACGGTTTTCAGGGTAATGCCCCAATCGGAAATATCATCGGAAATGGCAGCTTTCAGTTTGGCTTTAATGTGATCACGCGAGGACAGTGCATCATCCAGATCCATTTCACCGACAATTGAACGCAGTGAGGTTTGCACCAGGTTCTGAATGGCCCAGGTATAGTTTTCAATGCCGTAAACCGCTTTTTCCGGTGTAGTGATATTAATGTACGCTACCGCATTCATCAGCAGTACCGCATTGTCACGGGTAATTACTTCCTGAGAAGGAATATCCAGCACGATATCTTTGGTGGTCACTTTATAGGCCACTTCATCAATATAGGGAATCACAAAACTGAGTCCCGGTCCAAGCGTGGTGTGGTATTTACCCAGACGTTGCACAATCCATTTATAACCCTGCGGAACAATCCGCACCCCTTTAAAAATGGTCACACCGGCAAAAACCAGCAGTGCTAAAACAATAATTGTTCCACCAGACATGTTATTTCCTCACTTTATATATTTTCATTATGTGAATGGTGTGGCTTGACCACGAGATCGTTGCCCGAAATTTCCACGACACGTACCCGATCCCCCACCTGAACCGGTGCTAAGGTACGGCAGTTCCATTCATCTGAGCCCAAAACTGGCATGGGGAAACGGACGGTAATGTGGTCATGTTGCATATGGGTTTGAATGACCATACCGACCTGACCGATCGTTGCTTCACGAGACAATCCGGCTTTGGTTTTATCGGTCGAAAGCGGTTTAATAAATTTAAACCAGAGTAATGTGCAAAGAACGGACAAGATAATCCAGGTGATAATTTGGGTGGTGAAGCCCATCATCGGGAACATCCAGTATAAAACCCCAACCATGATGGCACCGATACCAAACCATAATGCAGCAAAAGCAGGCAGCATCAATTCAGAGAGCATGAGTAAAACACCCAATACAAACCAGTGCCAAGGTTCCAAAACAAATTCCATACATCTACTCGTGTATTGTAAAAATGAATAGAGACCATTTAAGTCTCTATATCAATTTAGCAGATGAATAAGTCTTTGAATATTAAAAAAGCATAATTTTTAAATTCTGGATTTTGGCGCTGGTTTAAATGCCGCGGGTGACTTTTTAAAATCGCTAATTGCCTTTTCAATGGAAATGATTTTCAGCTGGGTAGCTTTTTCGCCTTCCAGAATGGATTCATTGCTGGCTTTTAAATCCAGCGTGCCTAAATGTCCCACTTTGGGCTGAATGATCACACTGGCCTGATTCAGTTCTTCATTGATACTTTGCTGCCCCATAATATTGATGGTCTGGTCCAGCAAGCCCCACATATTCAGTGGCTTGTTACCGACTGGACGCGCAGAAATATCCACAGCAATCACAATGTCAGCACCCATGGCTTTCGCCGTTTTCACCGGAATCGGGCTGACCAGCCCTCCATCGACATACTGTTTCCCGCCAATGCTTGCCGGTATAAAAACATTCGGAATACTACAGGAAGCACGCACAGCCTGACCGGCATTGCCTTTAATGNNCTTAGTGCCAGTATCCAGACGGGTCGCGACAGCCGCAAAGCGAATCGGAAATTGTTCAATCGGTTTATTGGCAATGTGCTTGTTCACATAATTTTGCAATTTTTGACCCTGCACCACACCCTGACTGTTCAGTGTCAAATCACGGATATCCGATTCTTTTAAAGTCAGTGCAATCTGTTGCAGTTGATAAGGCGTTTTACCGCTCGCATAAATACTGCCGACAAAACTTCCGGCACTGGTCCCAGTGACAATTTTGGGTTTAATGCCATGCGATTCTAAAACTTTCAGTACCCCGATATGGGCAAATCCTTTGGCGCCGCCACCCCCTAAAGCTACGGCTACCACAGGCTCACGGGCTTTAAGAACAGTGGTTTGAGGAGGGGTTTTAGTTGCTTTATCGCAGCCCACCAGGCTAAACGCAAGCAGGCCCATCAAAGAATATTGCACAAATTTCATATTTTCGATTGGATACCAAATAGACAAAAGTGCGCACATGACAGCAGATTATTGCTATTTTGACTAGCTATTTTTTATACGATTTTGTAAAGGTTTGGCCAGCCATTCTGGATTTTTCGGAGAAAATTTGCCGGTATATTGATTCAGAATCTGTTCCAGATCTTGTTCATAATTTCCAGTCGGGTGAAATACGCCCAGGCAGTGAATGGCCTTGTTTTTATAGTCCAGCGAAAACATCACAATCGGGATGTCGGCGCCGACCGCAATACGGTAAAAACCGCTTCGAATCGCTGCTGCCTGTTTACGTGTTCCTTCAGGCGCCATCCCGACCCAAATCTGCTCTTGGGTATGAATAAAGTCGATAATTTGCTGAGTGGTACCCTGTTGAATACTGCGATTGACTGGAACCACGCCAATCCATTCCAGCAAGGGTTTAAGCGGCGTATTAAATAAGGTGTGTTTGCCAAAAATCGTGATCCTGATCCCCAGTCCAAGTAGCGCGGTAAAACCATGCCAGGCATCGATATTCGAGGTGTGTGGAGAAATAATGGCCACTGCTTTCGGCAGGTTAGGAAATTCACCATCAAAACTCCAGCCTTGAGCCAGAAATAATGTTTTAAAAAAATTTCGGCTCAAGTGGCTACCGCGGGCAGGCACCTGATCGGGCAATTTGGGAAATTTTCGGCTCATGGTCGCGTATTGGATTTCCTGTCAAATCTATCGACTTTTAAATATGTTAAGCTTTTGCGAAATAAGATTCATTGGCAAAATGTTAGCCTCAATGTGGCTGGCTTGAGCAAATTCATCAATCTGGTTTTTAACCCTAAGGGCACTCTATGCCAACTACACCTCGGCTTTATATTCTGCTGTTCTCTTTATATTGGGCGCAAGGTTTACCTGTTGGTTTTATGACCCATGCTTTACCGGTCATTTTACGTGCCCAGGGGGTCTCTCTGGCGCATATTGGTGGTTTCGGCTTATTGATGTTGCCATGGTCAATTAAAATTTTCTGGGCACCATTGGTCGATCGTTTTGGCTATTCAGCATTTGGACACTACCGCAGCTGGATTGTAGCGACCCAGTTATTAAGTGCTGCTGTATTGACGGGTTTGTCCTTTCTGCCCATTCAGACATTAAATCAGCCGGTTTATTTACTGACTTTTTTTGTGGCTTTACTGAGCATGAATCTGGTCGGTGCAACTCAGGATATTGCCACCGATGGTCTGGCGGTCAATATGCTGAACCACCGGCAGCAGCATTGGGGCAATACCTTTCAGGTGATCGGCTCGCGGCTGGGGTTCATTGTCGGGGGCGGAGCCATTTTATGGGCGCTGGACTGGCTGGATTGGCAAAGCACTTTTTTAATCTTGGCGGGACTGGTGCTACTGAATACCCTACCGGTTTTAGGGCTGAAAGAACCGCAGCGGTTAAAGCAGATCTCATCAAACGAGGGCACAGGAACATTTCGCTGGAACAAAATAAAAAACTATCTGGCTTATTTTTATCAAGACCAGCATCTTGCTGCATGGCTTGCTGTCCTGATCACATTTAAAATTGCCGATGGCTTAGCCGGACCTTTACTTAAACCTTTAATGGTGGATTTAGGTTTAACATTTTCCCAAATTGGCATTTATGTGACCATGCTGGGGGCATTGGCTGCATTAATCGGGGCAGGACTTGCCGGACTGAGTTTAAGCTACATATCTCGTGCCAGTGCATTGTTAAGTTTTTCTATTCTAAAAATTCTGAGCTTGGCTGCATATGCATGGCTCGCTTTTCAATATGAGGCCCACACTAAAATTGAAACCTGGGTGATTTATTTGATTAATGCGGCTGAAGATATGATTTCTGCCATGTTATTGGTGGTGATGCTGACTTTGGTGATGCAATACAGCCGCAAAGCTTTGGCAGGCACCGATTTCACTTTTCAGGTGGCATTAATGGCAACGGTCAGTGGAGGGCTTTATAGCCTAAGTGGAATATTTGCTGATGTGCTGGGTTATGCGCATTATTTGCTGACTATTACCATTATTGCAATTTTGTCTGTTGTTTTTATTTTGCGTTGGATGAACTATTTAAAAACACCATGCGACAATACCATTTCGTAAATAGAAAACTAAAGTACTAAAAAATATATATAAATATTAAATTATTCATTTTGTAATGTAAGATAGAGTTGTAACATTTGTTACAAGATAATTTGGAATCTTAATAAATGAAAACTAAAATTGCAGCAGCGATTGCTTTAAGTGTGTTAGCCGGATCAACATTCGCAGCACCGACCTTTTATGGGGAAATTGATGCAAGTATCGACTACTTACCAGAAGATAATGCCAATACTTCTGATAAAGATGTAGTAGAAGTCAGTTCAAACAGCTCATTTCTGGGTTTAAAGGGTGAAGAAAAACTTAACGATCGTTTAAGTGCAGTTTATGCCATCGAGTGGGGTCTAAGTGCAGATGGGGATAGCACAGACTGGACTACACGTAACCGTTTCGTCGGTTTAAAAGATGCTCAATTCGGTACCTTAAAAGTGGGTGCGCATGACACGCCACTGAAACAGCTTTCAAGCCCGGTGGATAGCTTTAATAACTACGTTGCCAATAAAGCCGATATTACAGGCATCATGACCGGTGAAACTCGTGTTTCTAACGTCGTGGTGTATGAATCTCCAGCCATTGCCTTGCCTACAGGTGCAATTAAAGTAAATGCTTTATTGGCTTCCGGGGAAGATTCAGGCATTGCAAAAGGGAATGGAGCGTCTAAAACTGCTGGTCGTGGCTTAGGTGATGCATGGTCTGCATCTGTTGTTTATGATAGCCCAGTGGTTGTAGCAGGTATTGCTTATGATAAAGCGATTCCAGGCAATTTTGCCGGCCGTGGTATTTTAAATGCAGCTACGCCTGAAGTTACTGCAACCGCAGCAGGCAGTGCGTTTGCTGCAGCAAATACAGTTCGTGCCATTGGTCGTGTAAATCTGCTTGATAATGCATTAGCACTTAAAGCACTTTATCAAACTTCTGAGGTAGAAGATGCAGCAGGCAATGAGCCATTAGCAGCAGATATCGATGATTCACAAGGTTGGTTGGTGGGTGCTGAATATAACCTTCCAACAGCTAAGGCCTGGACGCTAAAAGCACAATATAGCCAAAACACCACCAGCTTTAAATCAGCAAAATCAGACTTTGATGCGCAACAAATTTTTGCAGGTCTAGATTATGCATTCAATAAACAAGTGAAAGCCTATGGTTATGCAGGTTACTTGACGCTTGAACAAGGTGATCTTGAAAGCAAACAACCTGTGATCGGTACAGGCTTGGAATATAAATTCTAATCTGTCAGTTTTTTTTGTTTTTCCAAAAGGCGATGTAAAACATCGCCTTTTTTATTACCATTTTTTCATATTAAGTGAATTTTAAGTTTGATAATTTAGATTAAGGCATCAGTAAAAAGATTAGCCAACAGTNNATTGTGGCTGCTTATAACCTGATTTTTCAGCTGATCCAGTGGAAATGGAATGCAAAAATATTTGCCACTCTATTTTTAGTGGTTGGCGGTTTTACTGCATATTTTGTCAATAGCCTGGGCGTGGTGATTTCCCCTGAGCAAATTCAAAATATGATGCAAACCGATGCACGTGAACTCGGCGATTTATTGTCGTTACAGTTTATATTGTGGACAGCTGTTTTTGTTTTATTTCCGATCTTTTGTATCAGTCTGGTTCGTATCAAAGCTGAATCTTTGCCTCGTGAAGTCATTAAAAAAATGTTGAGTGGCGTTGCCTCATTGCTGCTGGTGGCTGCTTTATTGTTTCTTTTTTATGTCGATTATGCAGCGATTTTTCGTGAACATCGTGATTTAAAAGGCATGATTTCGCCGCAAAATACTATATCGGCCACTTTGTCCTATTATCACAAATCTGCACCGAAAAAGAATTTGCCTTTAATTCAATATGGTGAAGATGCACATCTGGTTGAACCAGTGAAAGAAAATGTTAAACCTAAGCTGATGGTACTGGTGGTCGGTGAAACAGCGCGCGCAGAAAGTTTTTCATTAAATGGCTATGCCAAAAATACCAATCCTGAACTTTCTAAACTGGATATTATCAATTTTAACAATGTCAGCTCATGTGGTACTGCCACCGCTGTTTCCGTACCGTGCATGTTTTCTGGTATGCCGCGTAAAGATTATGACGAGCAGCTGGCCAGTCACCGGGAAGGATTACTCGATATTGCCCAGCGTGCCGGCTATAAGGTGACCTGGATAGATAACAATTCAGGGTGTAAAGGTGCTTGTGACCGGGTTGAACAGTATCAGATTCCGCAACAGCTGAAAGAGAAATGGTGTGCCAAAGATGGTGACTGTTATGATGAAATTCTGGTCGATAGTCTAAAAGCTTATCTGGCTGCGATTCCTGAAGCCGACAAGACCCCGCGTTTAATTGTGCTGCATCAGATGGGGAGTCATGGACCTGCGTATTATCAGCGTTCGACAGCGCCATTCCAGCCTTTTAAACCGAGTTGTGATAGCAATGCGATTCAGGGCTGTAGCAGCATAGAACTGTTGAATAGTTATGATAATTCAATTGTATATACTGACCATGTTTTAAGTTCAATCATTCAGGTGTTAAAAGGCAGCAGCGCTTATCAAACTGGTTTCTGGTATCTGTCTGATCATGGTGAATCGACCGGAGAACATGGTTTGTATTTACATGGCTCACCTTATGCGATTGCACCGACTCAACAAACTCATGTGCCCATGCTGATGTGGTTTTCACCTGAATGGACCGAGCAAAATTCTGCGCAAATCACTTGCTTAGCCCAGCAAAAAAGCAAAGAATTAAGTCAGGATAATTTGTTCCCAAGTCTGTTAAGTTTGCTGGATGTCAAAACCCAAACCATTGATGAACAAAATAATATGTTGCAGCAATGTCAGTCAAAAAAGAAAGTATGAGTTTAACGCATGACTAAAATATTAATGATTGAAGATGATTTCATGATTGCTGAATCCAGCATGACGTTGCTGAAATATCAGCAATTTGATGTGGAATGGGTTAACAATGGAATTGACGGTTTAAAAAAACTCGCACAAGAAAAGTTTGATATCGTCTTGCTTGATCTGGGCTTGCCAATGATGGACGGCATGCAGGTACTGAAACAGATTCGCCAGCAGTGGCCGGCTTTACCTATACTGATTATTTCGGCACGGGATCAGCTGCAAAACCGGGTGGATGGATTGAACAGTGGAGCAGATGACTATCTGATCAAGCCTTATGAATTTGATGAACTGTTGGCCCGTATCCATGCTTTATTACGCCGCAGTGGGGCAGAGTCTGCACTTCAGGACAGCCCGCAAATTTTAAGTTATGGTGAATTGTCTTTGGATGTGGAACAGCATATTGCCAGGTTTAAGGGGCAATATATTGACCTGTCCAACCGTGAATGGGCGATTTTGATTCCTTTGGTCAGTCATCCCAACAAGATATTTTCTAAAGCCAATCTAGAAGATAAATTGTATGATCTTGATAGCGAAGTGAGCAGCAATACTATTGAAGTATATGTGCATCACTTGCGTGCCAAACTCGGCAAAGATTTTATTTGTACCATTCGTGGCTTGGGTTATCGGCTGGGACAACTATAAAATCAGCTCACAATAACATCAGCTATAAGGGCAGAAACTGGTGCAGTCACAGTATTCATTAAAGAAACGCCTGATTATTTATGTTTCTGTTTTTAGTATTGCCTTGGGATGCTTGCTGATTTTTTCTGCTTACCGGATTGCACTGCAAGAAATTAATGAAGTGCTAGATGCGCAGATGCAAAATCTGGCAGAACGTGTCGCGCAGCATGATCCTGAACCGGTGCAAAGCCAGTTTGATCAAGCCAGGCATTATCACGAAGAAGACCTGTTTGTGGATGTCTGGTCTTATGCACGTCAAGAACATAAAACCCATGCCATGAATTTATTGGTTCATCCTGTGCAAAAAGCAGGATTTTATACCCATAAAACTGCACAAGGGGTTTGGCATACTTACGTCCTGCCTTTAAAAAACTATCAGGTACAGGTCAGCCAGCAGCAATCGACACGGCAGCATTTGGCCCTAGAACTGGCTGGCAGTATGTTTATTCCTTATTTGCTGTTTATGCCCTGCGTTATTTGGGGGCTCAGCTGGATTATCAGTCGCAGCTTGCAGCCTTTGGATGATTTCAAAGCTGAATTGGCACAACGCGATTCGGAAGAATTAAGCGCCATCCAGTTAAATGATTATCCGCTTGAAATTGTGCCGACCATTACGGAAATGAACCATTTGTTTGAGCGGATTTCCTCTGCCCAGCAGGAACAACGGCAGTTTATTGCCGATGCAGCACATGAGCTTCGCACACCCATCACCGCATTAAATTTACAGATGCAGATTCTGTTAAAACAGTTTCCGGATGCTCAGGAACTACAGAATTTGAGCAAAGGGTTAATCCGGCTCCAGCATCTGGTCAGCCAGTTACTGAGTCTGGCGAAACAGGATGCTTCCATTCTAGAGGTGGAAACCAAACAGCATTTCTCACTGAATCAGGTCGCCGTGAATTGCGTGGAGCAGTTGATTAATCTTGCCATGCAAAAAGAAATTGATTTGGGTATGGAACGTCAGGAAGATGTATTGCTGTTTTGTCAGGAATCTGCGGTACATTCCATTATTTTTAACCTGATTGATAACGCGATTAAATACACGCCCAGTCACGGCGTGATTAATGTGTCTGTATTTAAGCAGGAGGGTTTTGCCATGATTCAGGTTGAAGATAGCGGACCCGGAATTGCTTCAGAACTGTATGAAAAAATTCTGAAGCGCTTTTATCGCGTGCATCATCACCTGGAAATAGGCAGTGGTTTGGGGCTTTCTATTGTGGATAAAGCCACAGAACGCTTAGGCGGCAAGATTTCATTTTCTAAGAGTGCCAGCTTGGGTGGCTTACAGGTTAATGTGCAATTGCCACTCTAGCAGTTACTTTTTGGCCGTTCGGTTTTAGCAGACAGGTTTTAGCTGTCGAGTTTCTAGGTTGATCCCTTCATGCTTTGGCTTGGGTTAAATCTTTTATAATTGAGTAGATAAAAGCTGACATTGACGAGCCAGATAATCCAGGCAGTCCATAAGTTATGACTGAGAAAATGTGCTCCGCGCATCATTTGCGCCCAGCCCATGGCAAAGCCTAAAATAAGCCCCGAGACCAGAAAAAAATAGGCACGTTTTTTATCGGAAAGCCTAAATACAAAAAATCCAGCCATCAGTGCAAAGCCGGTAGAGGCATGTCCTCCCGGGAAACAGTGACCTTTAGTGGCAGAAAAATCCCAGAAAAAACCTTGATGGGTAGGAATGGTGATATTCCAGGGGCAGGCATGCGCAGACTGCGATTTTAATAGGCCAATAAGGGAAGTTGAAAGGATGACGAGCCAAAAGAAATAACCATAATTCCAGCGTAAAGCTTTTACCTGCTCAAATTTAAATGATGCCAGCCAGATCATCAAAAAACCAACATACACCGTAATAATCAGATCCTTGACATAACGATGGTTCAGTTCTGCTAAATACCAGTTGTCACGTAACAGGAATTTCCCGGATTCACTGACCCAGGGATGTATCAACGCCAGATCCAGAGTGCCACCAATGGGAAAGAGAACCAAAAGCAGGCAGAAACTAATAATGAGGAAACAGCCCTGATAGAGCATGAAGCGTTGCTTATCGTGCATAGTAAAGATCAATTGATTTTAGTGCTGCAATTACAACAATAAAAACTTAATCCAGACTTAAGCGAGCTTGAACAGGTGGGTGAAAACGGTACAAAGATTGATGGTTAAGTATGAAGTTGTGTCAAATGATGATAAGTATATCCAGGAAAGAGCATAATGATGCAAATGTTCAGTGCTACATTAAACACAAAATTGATGCTGGTATTTAAATGACTATTCAAGCTGTTTTATTTGACCTGGATAATACTTTAACCCATCGTGACCAGAGTATTCTGGCGTATAGCCAATTTTTAGCTCAGACCTACCAGCATCAGCTACCGCATGCTGAAATCAGCCAGATACAAGCCATTATCCGTCGTATCGATAATGGCGGCTACCCGAAAAAAGAATTACTCACTCATCCTAGTATTGCCGCGTCTGTGGCTTATGCTTTGCAGCAGGAATTGACCTGGAAAAGCTTGCCCGATCTGGATGAGCTCACCCAGTTCTGGTTTCAGCAATTTGGATTGTCCGCAGTCGCCATGCAGGGTGCCAGTCAGCTCTTATCCGAATTAAAACAGGCAGGCTACAAACTTGCAGTCATTTCAAATGGTGGACATGCCACCCGTTTAACCATTTTACAGGGTTTGGGTTTTAGTGGTTATTTTGACGAGATAGTCAGTTCTGAGCTGGTCTGCATCAGTAAACCGAATCCTGAAATTTTTCTTTATACCAGTCAAAAGTTAGCGGTTGCACCAGAAAACTGTCTTTTTGTGGGAGATCATCCGGTGAATGATGTGCAAGGGGCAATCGATGCCGGTATGCAGGCTGTCTGGTTACAGGGTTTTCATGAAGTTCAAGATCAGCCCATAAATCGCATTCAATGTCTGGCTGAAATTAAGCAGTTTTTATGATGTTGATGATATTTAAAATTAGATTTTCTAAATTACCACGGCCTCATATTTAAGTGATTTCATTTTGATACCTCTGCGTAGGCAATGTCTCTACTTTTGAAAGGTCAAAATGAGGATTTCAAAATATATTTTGAGTCCGCNNTTAAAATGCAGCGCAAGGGATGAGAAACGTTGTGGCATCCATGCTACATTCATGAATCAAATACCTACTAGAATCTATTTTAACTTTGCATTACGAACAATTTGTAGTCATTGAAAATGATTTATGAAAGAAGTCTATTCAATAAGGAAAAACTGTTTAAGATAGTTAAATCTAAGAAATAAAAAGCGACCCTTTTGAGTCGCTCTGAAAATTGAAATGTCGTTTAAATAATCAGTTTAAACTCCAGATTTAAAAAATGGTTTCTTCTGAATTGGCAGAAATTTTGTGAATGGATAAATCGGCACCACGGAATTCGTCTTCTTGCGATAAACGGATGCCCATGATGGCTTTAAGCAAACCGTAAACCACAAAGCCGCCAGTAAGTGCAATCGAGATTGCCAGTAAGGTGCCAATCAGTTGAGAGATGATTGAAACACCGCCTAAACCGCCAAGCCATTGCTGCCCGAAAATTCCCACGGCTAAACCGCCAAAGGTGCCGCACACGCCGTGTAATGGCCAAACACCGAGTACATCATCCACTTTAAGTCTGTTTTGGGTGTAAGTGAACAGCTTGACAAAAAACAGACCGGCAATGGCACCAATAATCAATGCACCGACAGGATGAACCACATCCGAACCTGCACAGATAGCAACCAGACCGGCCAAAGGACCATTGTGCAAAAAGCCCGGGTCATTTTTACCCACAATGTTGGCCGAAAGCGTACCGCCAACCATCGCCATGAGCGAGTTAATGGCAACCAGTCCGGAAATCACATCCAGACGTTGTGCACTCATGACATTAAAACCGAACCAGCCGACGATTAAAATCCATGAACCCAGTGCCAGAAAAGGAATGGAAGAAGGAGGATGTGCACTGACACGACCATCTTTTTTATAACGCCCATGACGTGCACCCAGTAAAATCACAGCGGCTAGCGCAATCCAGCCACCCATGGCATGCACCACGATTGAACCGGCAAAATCATGGAAAGCTGCACCGAAAGTTTTGGCTAGCCAGTCTTGTAAGCCTAAATTGCCATTCCAGGCAATGCCTTCAAAAAAGGGGTAGATCAATGCCACTAAAATTAAAGTGGCAATAGCCTGAGAACGCATTTTGGCGCGTTCTGCAATACCGCCAGAAATAATGGCAGGAATGGCAGCAGCAAACGTGAGCAGAAAGAAGCAGCGCATCAGGTTATAGCCATGATCTGCGGCTAAGGTTGAACCGATGTGGAAAAAATGTTGACCATAAGCAATATAGTAGCCGACAAAAAAGTAGGCGATGGCAGAAATGGAAAAATCTGTCAGAATTTTACTTAGGGCATTGACCTGATTTTTATGTCGTACTGTGCCCAGTTCCAGGAATGCAAAACCTGCATGCATGGCTAACACTAAAATCGCACCAAGAAGGAGAAAAAGTAAATCTATATTTTGCATATTTTAGCCCCATTTTAGTGCTGTTTTTCACAAAAAGAAGATCAGTATATCGAGGCGCAGAATTTGAGGAAGAGATTTGAAAAAGGGAAATTTTGATCATTTATGCAAAAAAATGCTTAAGACTCGATATAAAGCAAAGGTTTACATTATTAGGCAATATTGGTTCCATTATGGTGCATTTTGCTAAAATTAAGTTATAAATAAATATATGATAATTAGATTAAATTTAGAGTTTGCTGTTTTGGTTGTTTTTTAACCTTTCAGCTTTGGCACTGAATAGTAGCAATACTGTTAATCTGAAAGATTAAAAAAATTTAAAGATAAATGAATCAAATGCATTTTGATGACGCAATTTTAGATGATTTTATAATCAATTATAGTGCGTTTAAGAAAAATCATTCTTATTTAAAGTCTGAATGAATATTGAGTGAGATAAAAATAAAATCAGTAAGGCTAAATTTATTGAAAGCAAACAAGGTGAATAATTAAACAATATGAGATACAAAAACAATAAGGAAATGGTAGTTTTGGTTTTGATATCACTGTTTCAACCCTAGAAGATAAGTGCTCATTTTATATTATATTTTAGGGTTTAAACATGAAGCAGAGTATGCTTGCGCTAACGGTATTAATGGGTTTTAATTCTTCATTTGCAGCAGAAGGCACCCACTTTGACTGAGGATATGCAGAACAGACTGCACCTGCACAATGGGCTAAGCTTAAGCCTGAATACAAAGCTTGCGAAGGCCTGAATCAGGCACCCATTAATATTGATCAAACCATATCAGCCAAATTGCCTGCTTTAAAATTAAATTACAGCTCAAAAGCAGATACGATCATCAATAACAATCGTACTGTGCAAATCAATTTTAATCCGGGCAATACTCTAGAATTAGAGCAACAGATATTTCATCTAAAACAATTCCATTTACATAGTCCAAGCGAAAATACCATTAAAGGAAAAAGTTTTGCCATGGAGATGCATCTGGTGCATGCTACTGAACAAGGTGAGTTAGCCGTAGTGGCTGTCATGTTTGAAGAAGGTGAGGAAAATAAAAAGCTGAAACGACTCTGGAAAGAATTGCCGAAAAAAGCAGGGAATGCAGTACAGTTGCAACATCAGGATTTAGCCGCTGCCTTCTTACCTGAAAATCTGGATTACTATCGTTTTAATGGTTCTTTAACCACGCCACCGTGTTCTGAAGGGGTGCGCTGGATTGTACTGAAAGACATTCAACAAGCTTCAAAACAGCAAATTAAGGTGATGGAACATCCCAATAATCGTCCTGTGCAACCAGTGAATGCACGCTTGGTGCTTGAATAATTCATACCAAAAAAAAGCAGATCATTTGATCTGCTTTTTTTAATAGTTAAAGCTAGTGCAAAATTTTATTCAGGAATTGCTGAGCGCGATCACTACGTTGAGTATTAAAAAACTCATCTTTGGTACAGTCCTCAACAATTTTACCCTGATCCATAAAAATTACCCGGTTCGCCACCTGACGAGCAAAGCCCATTTCATGAGTGACACACATCATGGTCATGCCTTCTTTGGCCAGTTCCACCATCACATCCAGCACTTCATTGATCATTTCCGGGTCCAGTGCAGAAGTCGGTTCATCAAACAGCATTGCAATCGGATCCATGCTTAAAGCACGGGCAATCGCTACACGTTGCTGCTGGCCGCCGGAAAGCTGTGCAGGAAATTTAGAAGCATGTGCGCTGAGGCCAACACGGTCTAAATAAGCCAGCCCTTTTTTCTTGGCTTCTGCTTCAGAACGCCCCAATACTTTGACTTGGGCAATGGTCAGGTTTTCGGTAATGCTCAAATGCGGGAACAGCTCAAAATGCTGGAACACCATACCCACACGGCTGCGCAGTCTGGTCAGGTCAGTTTTTGGATCCTTGATGGAAATTCCATCAACAATAATATTGCCTTGCTGGAAAGGTTCCAGACCGTTCACAGTTTTGATCAGGGTCGATTTACCGGAACCGGAAGGCCCACAGACCACCACCACTTCACCTTGATGAATCTGGGTAGTGCAGTCAGTCAGTACCTGAAAATCTTTGTACCATTTGCTGACATTCTGGAGGTCAATCATCACTTTACCATCAGTCATACAGTTAACTTCCTTTGTAATTTTTTAACGGCATAGGTCGCGATCATACTCACGGTAAAGTACACCAAACCTGCAAATAAAATATATTGGGTCAATAACGACATCAGGTCGCCACGTACGTAGTTCGTTCTGAAAAAGTCTAGCAAACCAATGGCATAAACCATGGTGGAATCCTGAAACAGGATAATGGTTTGCTGTAACAGTAGCGGCGTCATTTTACGGAACGCTTGCGGCAAAATAATCAGCCGCATCGACTGGCCATAGCTCATACCTAAGGCATAAGCGGCTGCGGTTTGCCCCTTGGGAATGGACTGAATACNNCTAGGCTGCTGCAGTCTGACCCTTAGGAATAGACTGAATACCGGCACGGACAATTTCCGAAAAGTAAGCCGCTTCAAGCAGCATGAATGCCACAATACTGGACACCAAGGCGGTATCAATGGTCAGGTAATTGCCCGTGACAGAAGTATAGATAAACGGCACCGCAAAATAGAACCACATCAGCACCAGTAGCAGTGGAATAGAGCGGAACAGGTTGACATAAGCTTGCGCAAATATATTCAGGACTTTAAATGAAGATAAGCGCATTAGGGCGAGCAGGGTACCAATCAAAATACCGCCGATGGTGGCACTGATTACCACTTTTAAGGTAATGCTCATGCCATGCCATAAGGCTGGAGCAGACAGTTGTAAGTCATTTAAAAATGCAGTGAGCCATTCCATTATTTATCTCCTGCAATCAGACCGGGAACACGCAAGCGTTTTTCCAGCATATTCATTGCCTGAATTAAACAGAAGTTAATCACAATGAAGATGATGGTCACGTAGGTATAAATTTCGATGGTGTTCTGGGTATATTCACTGATGGTTTTCATCTGGGAAATAATTTCTGCTACACCGACCAGTGAGGCAACCGAAGTATTCTTTACGCAATTGGTCAATTCAGAGCTGAGGGGCGGCAAAATGGTGCGGAACGATTGCGGCAAAATCACGTAGCGATATAACTGGCTGGTGCTAAAACCCATGGCATAACCGGCATTCACCTGACCGACCGGCAAGGCTTCAATCCCGGTACGTACCTGTTCACAGACCCGTGCAGCAGTAAATAGTCCCAGACCTACACTGGCTGAAATCAATGCGGTGGTATTGGCCCCCAGATCATTCATCCACCATAATTTAATCGGCGTAGGTAAGAAGTTGGGAACTACATAGAACCAGATAAACAATTGAATGAGCAGAGGAACGTTACGAAATAGCGTCACATAAGCAGTGCCTATACCGCGTGCGGTTTTACTGGGCAAGGTGCGCATGATGCCCAGAATACTGCCCAGAACCAGGGCAATGCTCCAAGCCACTACGGCAATGACCAGCAGCCAGCCCAGACCGGTTATAATCCAGTTTAGATAGGTCGTGTCGCCCACTCCGGTGGACTGAAATAAAACTCCCCAGTTCCAACTATAATTCATAGTAACTCCTGAGTAGAATCAGGCAAAAAGATCCTTTTTTTGCCTGAAATATTAAGTTGTTGTTTTAATGCTTATTGGTCACGATCATGCGGATTGCTAATTAACGCTTTCAACTGATCGGACATCTGGAAGTTCAGGTTAATATTTTTCGGTGGAATTGGCTGCTGGAACCATTTCTCATACATCTTGTTAATTTCACCGGAGCTGTATGTGGCCTTAATCGCATCATCCACCACCTGTTTAAAGCCAGTATCGCCTTTACGCAGCATACAGCCGTAAATTTCGTGAATTGGGGCAGTTCCGACAATTACCCATTTATTCGGATCGGCTGCTTTGGATTTTTCACCGGCAAGCAGGATGTCGTCCATCATAAAGGCAGCGGCACGACCGTTTTGCAGCATCAGGAAAGATTCCGCATGGTCTTTGGCAGAAATGATTTCACCAATACCCCATTCCTGCTGATGCTGACGGATGTAACGTTCCGAAGTGGTACCCGCCGTGGTCACCAGTTTTTTACCTTTTAAGTCGGCAAAATCTTTGATGCCGGAATCTTTGGCGGTCAGCAGACGAGAACCCACTTCAAAGAAACCGACCGAGAAATCGACCTGTTGCTGGCGTTCCTTGTTGTTGGTGGTTGAGCCACATTCCAGATCTACCGTANNTTCTACCGTACCGTTTGACACCAGAGGAATGCGGTTTTGACTGGTCACCAGATTATAACGAATTTTTAAATCCGGCATATTCAGTTTCTGCTTCACGGCATCTACAACTTTTAACTGTAAATCGTGTGCATAGCCCACCGGCTGATTCGGGTTGTCGGCAATATAGGAGAATGGAATAGAGGAATCGCGGTATCCCAGCACAATCGTGCCTGATTTTTTAATCTTGTCGAGTGTACCTGAAGCGGTTGCATCATTTGTACCAGCGGCTTTTTCACCTGAAGCTGGAGCTTTATTGTCACTACAAGCACTCAAGCCAAGCATGAGCGCGCTTGCACAAAGTAAGGAAGTAATACTGCGTTTATGGGTCATATATAAAACTCCTTTTTATATCATTATCATCAAGTGCCAAGTTGCCCACAGAAAGCCACTTATTTTTTTATGCAAAAGATGTTTTATTTTGTCTATATAAGTACATCAGTTTTCATCTTAAGCGAGTTTTGAAGGATTGCTCAAGCAAATTTTTTTACCGTTTTGTTACCAATAAATGACTATGAAATAAATGTTTTTTTTGGCCAAAGCCTCATAACACAAAGCCTTAACTACAGCCGGAAACATGCCAGCTGGAATATGAGTTTTACGGCTTCGACTAAAGTTCTACTCGCTAAATTTGAATAAAAGATAAAAAAACCTGAGATCGTTCCGGATTATTTGAGCATCTGTTCCTTGATAGCCTTGGCCCAGCGGCAACAGCCACAGCGTGGGCAGGACTGCTCGGGCTGGTCAGGATGATCGACATAGCCACAGTACATGCAGGCATAATGAGTGTTGGATTCTATCTGGGTAACTTTCTGATATTGCTTGGGAAACAGCGGTAAACCGTAACGGATGTCTTCAGGGCGAAACAGCAGGATACTAAATTTACCATCGCTTTCGAGCAGCCCGGCACGCACCTGACCCAGATGTTCAATGCCTTGCTGGCGCATTTCGGCAAAGAACTCGTCGTGTGACATTTTTCCGCGCTTGATTTTCTCCAGTACCAATACACCATCCTCTACAATGTATAGCGACTTGCCTTCCAGCAGATATTCAAAGGGTTGGTATTTCATCATCAGCCAGGTGGTCAGACGGTACATCATGATGATGACGCTCATGATCAGCAGTGCCTGAATTAAGGGCAAGTCTTCGGTAAACATCGGGTCACCGGCAATCGAGCCGAGGGACAAAATAATGGCCAGTTCAAACACCGAAAGCTGCCGGACTCCGCGTTTCCCGGTCAGGCGTAAAAACAGAATAATCATGATAAACATACACACACAGCGCACCACAATTTCAGCGGCAAATTCCCAGTTGGTGTCGTGTATGAAAATACTGGCCCAATCCATGTGTGCTTCCTTTCTTTGCTTTATTCATCATTCTTTTATACTATGCACGAGTAGAGCAGGAGGTATCTTTATATTTCGGTAAAGAACTGCAATTATTTTAGTGACTTAGTTAATTTAAAAAATTACCTGATCTGAAGCCATGTAATGCTAAGGCTTACTTGCTCAGTATTTTGCTGTGTTTCAGTTTTACCGAAATGAGCCAAAAAATACTTTCACATAAATCAGGTATAATTTTTCTTTTTCTTCTATCTTCCCTATGTCTTTTGCGCTGAAAACCACGCCACAAACGGTACTTGAAGTCTCACCACAGCATCAGAAGCTGAATCGTTTAATTGATGAGATTGAACAGCAGAAACAGTTATTGCTTGCATGGCAAAATGCCAAAGATGAAATTCGTGCGTATATACAAAAGGCGTTGATGCCTGCTTATCGGGAACTGTATAGCACCTTATATGAACAGATGCAGACCTTATGGAATAGCCTAAGTCTTTATAGTTTAAGTAAATCGGATCGCGCCGTCATTGAAGATAAAATCCAGAACTTAGCGCGTTTATTGCAAGGCTCACATTTGCTGAATCAAAAGCAGTTAGATGAAGTGGAAAAGATGCATGCGTACTATATGCAGGCGAGTGAATACGCTAAGAAAAAAACGAAAAAGAAAAACATAGATACTTTTGATGAACCTGAGCATATAGAATCTCAGACGGATGATGCGTTTGAAGATTGGAATACCGATCACTACAAACAAGCACGAGAGCAAGCCAAGCACAAACGTCAGCAAAATAAACAAGCGCAAGCTGAAAAGTTAGTGAGTCAATCGCTTAAAACGGTGTATTTAAAAATTGCATCGATGATTCACCCTGACCGTGAACAGGATGAATCGAAAAAAGCGGAAAAGACCGAGCTGTTGCAACGTGCCATTGAAGCATACGAGCAGGAAGATTTATTCTTTTTACTCAAACTTCAGCTTGAAGTGGAGCAAAGTAAAACTGGCTCAAATAAAGGTTTAAGTACTGAGCAAGTGAAGTATTATCAAATGGCGTTAGAAGCACAAAGCCAAGCCTTGCAAAAGCAGATTCAGGAATTAATAAATTCACTGGTTTGGTCANNACCAAAATTGCAGTGAGTAAATCGAAAGGGCAACTCAATATTGAGCAGTTGTATAAGCAGATTGATGCGGATGTATCCGCGGTCAAGCAACAGCTTAAAGCGGAGAAGCAAAGGTTGATGTATATGGGGAAAGAAAGTGGGTTGGAGATGTTGTTGGAGCATGGGGTTTTATAATTACTTCTCCTTATAAAATAAAAGAAGAAGTAAATATAAAATTAACTTTCCAGTAAAAAATAGAATTTTACTAATCTAACTTACAACTTTTTAAGCTGGCTCTGGATTAGATAAAATATTGGTTCCAACTGGCTCAGGTATAGCCATAACCAATTCTATTTTTTCTTGGATAAGTGTTATCCAAGATTCAATTTCTTCAAAAGCACCTATCTCAATAAGCAACTCTTTAGTTAATTTTTTTGATAAATCATAATTTAATTTTTTCTTAATATGTTCAGGTTTGTATTCTTTTAAGTGTGTATCTCCATCAGCATAGCACAGCTTTAAATGTGCACTAAGTGTTGTAGGTATATCAAGATTAGACCAATTAACTTTCCAGTCATCATTATAAAAATCTACAAATGGAGTCGAAAAACTATAAGAATTACTATAAAGAGAAGGATGTATATAGTTTTCTATTTCATAAAACCTAGTTTGAAATGCTTTATGTAAAGGATTTTGATTAATTTTACTAATAAATTTTCCATATTTTTTTACATCACGGTCATATATATGTATTTGAGGAGTATTTGGCAATTTATTTAGATATTTAAACGTTAACGAATGTTCTAAATTTCCACCACCTAAAGGCATGAGTAAAATATTAGGGTGATTAGATAAATCAAAATTAAAACAAGAAGTTGAAAGGTTTTTTAGAAATTCAATATCTGTAGGACCTTCCATACAAATTATTAATTTTATTTCTGAATACACTTGCGATATTTCAATATTGGGTATTATTCCTAAAGTATCTGTAACTCTTTCCAAAATTGTTACATCATCAGTTTCTATTTTTAATTCATTATCCTCTTTATAAAGAAAAATAATATTTGATAAAGGCACTAATGAGCCGAGACTAGGGCTATGGGTAGTAAGAAAAATTTGAGTATTTGGTGTATTAGAAAGTTCAACTAAAGCCTTATAAAGCATTATTTGCCAGTCTGGATGTTGAGCAGTTTCTGGCTCTTCTAAAGCATAAATTACAGTTCTATCACTAGTTCTTCTAGNNCTATTTTCAGCCTCAGCTCGAAAATAATTTAATAAAATTAGTCTACGTACCCCACTTCCACGTTTATTAATTGGTATTCCGTACTCATCTTCAAACGTAAACGAAAATAAGCTATCCCATGCCTTTGTTGAAACATTTGGTTTTAATTCATCTGCAACTTCAGGATTCATCTCCCTAAGTTTTGATATAGTCCTATTACCAACCTCTTCAGTTGCACTAATAATTTGAGCTTTGAGTTCATCAAGTTGGGTTTGCATTGATGCCAAAATTGATTTAGTAATTGCTTTTAGTGGACTCTGTACTTCGGAATCAGAATCTTTATTTTCTCGATCCGCCTTAAATAAAAAGTAAAGCGGGAAATCATTTCTTATTGCCTCATAAATTTTTTTTCCATCTTCAGCATCAATAGGGATGAGAGTTTCAGATAAGTCGTTTGATTGGATATTAGAAAATTTATAGATTGCTTGTCGAATATTGCTACTAATAGTTTTATTTACGGATTCAATATCATGTGAATCCTTAAAGTTTAATAAATCTTTTTTTAAATCAGAAATTTTTTTATTAACTAGGGGTGGGTTAAATTGAGTTTGAGGATAATCAGCAACTATAAAGGTCTTTAATTGTTTTGCTGTTATGGTTTGTCCTGAAGCAGTCCATACCTTTCTAATTGTTAAATATTGCTCATTATCTAGTAGATACTCATTATTTAGATATGTTGGAATAGTATCAATTGTATAAGATTTTCCAGGAAGAACCTTAAAAGACACTTGAATGATTATGTCAGTATCACTTATTTCATTACGCTTTTTGCTTAAATCATTAGTATCTATTTTAACTATGTCATTATTAAAAAAAATTTCTAAAGCTTCTAAGATTGTAGATTTTTCAACATCATTTTTACCTATGATTACATTTAAATTATCATGTAAATATATCGTTTGCTCTTTATAGCCTCTAAAATTTTTTATATATATTTTTGAAATGATCATTGTTGTCCCCTTTAAAATAAAAAAATCCCCTCAATAATGAAGGGATTTTAGCTTGTATTTTAATGCTTTAGCAATAAATTAAAGCGCTGCAATTTGCTCCATATTCGCTTTAATCTTCGCTAACTGATCAGCAAACTCAGCAAGTTTCACTTTCTCGCCTTCAACCACAGCAGCTGGAGCTTTCGCTACAAACCCTTCATTCGCAAGTTTAGTTGCAATTTGGTCATGCTGTTTTTGAACCTTGTCTAAGTCTTTTTGCAAGCGACCCAATTCCGCTTTAGGGTCAATTAAACCCTTCATTGGAACGAATACAGACACATGACCTACAACAGAAGACGATGACAATGGCGGTTGTTCAGCATCAGCCAAGAACGTAATGCTTTCAACTTTTGCCAATGCTTTAAACAACGGTTCAATACGTGCGATTTGTGCTTTTTCTGCATCTGTGGTGTTTTGAAGAAGTACAGGCAACAAGCGAGCATTACCTAGACCCATCTCACCACGGATGTTACGTACCGCACCAATCAAACCTTGAAGCCATTGCATATCTGCTTCAGCTTGGTCATTGGTAAGCGCTTGGTCAGCAACAGGGTATGGCGCAAGCATAATCGTTTCGCCAACAATATTCAGTTTCGGCGCAAGCGTTTGCCAGATTTCTTCTGTAAGGTACGGCATCAAAGGATGTGCCAAACGTAAAGACGCTTCCATCACAGAAAGAAGAACACGACGTACTTCAGCTTTACGTTCTTCAGACACATTTTCATCGTTCAGAACCGGTTTGGTTAATTCAACATACCAGTCACAGTATTCATTCCAGATGAACTCGTAAATCGCTTGTGCAGCCAAGTCTAAACGATAGGTCGCAAATGCAGTTTGCACTGCTTGTTCCGCTTTTTGTAAACGGCTCACGATCCACTGTTCAGGCAATTCCCAAAGATCTTGGCGAGCTTCTGAACCAATCGTTTGACCTTCGACATTCATCATCACGAAACGCGTTGCGTTCCAGATTTTGTTGGCAAAGTTACGGTAACCTTCAACACGTTTCATGTCGAACTTAATGTCACGACCAGTGTTGGCAAGCGCACAGAAGGTGAAACGAACTGCATCTGTACCGTAAGACTGAATGCCTTCAGGGAATTCTTTACGGGTTGATTTTTCAATCTTCGCTGCCTGTTTCGGGTTCATCAAACCTGTTGTACGTTTTTGTACAAGGGTTTCAAGATCCACACCGTCAATCAAGTCTAATGGGTCAAGTACATTACCCTTAGATTTAGACATCTTCTGACCTTCGCCATCACGTACCAAACCGTGTACATACACAGTCTTGAACGGCACTTGTGGCGTACCATCTTCATTCTTCATGAAGTGCATGGTCAGCATGATCATACGCGCTACCCAGAAGAAGATGATGTCAAAACCTGTCACCAGCACATNNCCCCAGGTTTCGCAAGCGGCGCAATTTTCACATACCATTGGTCTGTCAATAAAGGCTCAACGATCACGCCTGAACGGTCACCGCGTGGTGGTTTCAAGGTGTACGGTTGAATTTGGTCTAACCAACCTTCCGCTTCCGCTTGTTCAACCAGTTTTTTACGTGCTTCAAAACGCTCTAAACCCATGTAGTCCGCAGGGGCAGGAATGGTTTTAGAAATCTGCTCGCCCGCTTTTTCGATGTATTCAAACTCAGCCAATACTTCCGCATTTTTGTTAAAAATGTTGATGATTGGCAATTTGCAGCGTTTACCTACTTCATAGTCATTGAAGTCGTGTGCAGGGGTGATTTTTACACAGCCGGTACCGAATTCTTTGTCGACATATTCGTCTTTCACGATTGGAACCGCACGGCCGGTAATTGGCAGGATGATGTTTTGACCAACCAAGTGTGCATAACGTTCATCATCCAGTGCAACAGCAACAGCGGTATCACCTAACAATGTTTCAGGACGAGTGGTGGCCACAACGATGTGATCTTTACCGTCATGTGTGCGAAGTGACTTATCTTCAAAGAAATATTTAAAGTGCCAGAGTGAACCTTGTTCTTCTTTATCTGACTCAACTTCTAAGTCAGAAAGGGCAGTTTGTAATTTTGGATCCCAGTTTACAAGGCGTTTGCCGCGGTATATCAGACCTTCTTCGTGAAGTTTTACAAACACTTCTTTCACCGCATTGGATAAACCTTCATCCATGGTGAAGCGTTCACGTGACCAGTCTACAGAAGAACCCAGACGACGGATTTGACGGGTAATGTTACCGCCAGACTGTTCTTTCCATTCCCACACTTTTTCGATGAACTTTTCACGACCCAGGTCATGACGGCTGATGCCTTCTGCACCGAGCTGACGCTCTACCACCATTTGCGTTGCAATACCGGCATGATCCGTACCCGGTTGCCAAAGCGTATTTTTACCCGACATACGGTTATAACGCGTCAACGCATCCATGATGGCATTGTTAAAACCATGACCCATGTGCAAGCTACCGGTGACGTTTGGTGGCGGAATCATGATACAGAATGATTCGCCTTTTTCAGACGGCTTGAAATAACCGCGCTCTTCCCAGGTTTGGTACCATTTTTTCTCGATCTCGGTCGGATCGTAAGTTGTAGCAATATTTTGCGCTGAATCAGTCATAGTTCGAACAGATCAAAAGTGGATAAAAAATTGCATCTATTGTAGCAAAAAAAAGGGCAGATTAGGCAGCTAAAGAAAATGCAAAAAAATAAGCATTTGGCACATACACAATTAGGTTCTATGATGAGAGTATTATAAAAACAGCGCAGATGATCGCAGAACAATTCTAAAAGGAGATAATTATTATGAGTCATTTGATTTCTTTAAAATTAAAAGCTGAAACCCATCAAAGATTCCGGCAGATTCACCAGCAACTGAATGAAGGGGAAACCCAAAGCCTGGCGAAACCGCTGGGTGAGGTGCTGGCAGATATTTCCTGCGAAATTGTCGATCAGGTTTTTGGCGAAATCTCGCGCTTATCGACTTCCGGTGATCGGGAGTCAGACAAGGTGGTGCAGCAGATTTTAGATACGGTCCGTAAATATATGCCGTGGTCGGTGTCATTTTTTGGCAATGACCGCCTCATTCCAATGGTTAACTATTTAATTGAAATGGCCCACGAAAAAGATGATCAACACTATATTTCCTATCAGGTTGATCATGTGTTGGTGGTGGAACTGTTAGGTTGTGTGGAACAGGTCAAGAGTGGAAATAGCCAATATGTTTCGCCTGCCTTGAAAGCATTTACCGAAATGGTCGATCAAGGCGTGACGTATCTGGTGCGTGAACCTAAAAAAATGTTGAAATTCAATTTGGTGGTTGATAAAACCTTAAATGGTGTCATTAGTTTGACCACGCAATTGGGCTATAAACGTCTGGAAAAATTGGGTGCCTATTATGATGCTCAAGAAACCCATCGTTACTTTGATCATTTTCTGATGTTCTTGAATCAAGGGCCTAAAAGTGACAGATCAAACCATTCAGAAACGTAATTCAAAACAGGAAACATAACATGGCGCAGCAGGACAGTTTAAACAACAAAGTGGTATGGATTACCGGCGCATCTTCAGGCTTAGGCAAGGCACTGGCGCAAGAATGTGCCTTGCAGGGGGCGCAAGTCGTACTGACTGCACGTCGTATGGATGAACTGGAAAATGTCCGTTTAAGTTTGACCGATCCTGAGCGGCATATCTGTGTCAGTGCCGATATTACCGATGAAAATCAGGTTCGCCATGCCTATGAACAGGTTTTGCAACAAAAAGGCCGGATTGACTGGTTAATCAATAACGCGGGTCTCAGCCAGCGTGCCCTGATTGCCGATACCACCATGCAAACTGAACGCGCCATTATGGAAGTGGATTATTTCTCGCAGGTGTTTCTGACCAAAATAGTTTTACCGACGTTCCTGGCACAAAAGTCCGGTCGTATTGCCTTTGTGTCCAGTGTGGCAGGACTTTTGGGTACGCAATACCGTGCCTCCTATTCAGCAGCAAAAGCCGCGATTCACATGTGGGCCAACAGCTTGCGAGCCGAAGTGGCGCAGAATGGCGTGGATGTTTCGGTGATTTTCCCCGGCTTTGTCAAAACCAATGTATCTTTCAACGCCTTAAATGGTGCAGGTAAACCACAGGGGCATCAGGATGAAGCGATTGAAAATGGCTTAGAGCCAGATGTGTTTGCTAAAACAGTTGTGAGTGCATTGCTGAACGGTGAAGAATACATTGTGGTAGGTGGGACGAAAGAAAAACTGGGCGTATGGGTATCGCGCCTATCACCAAGCACACTGTATAAAATGATCCGAAAAATGAAGGTGAAGTAATTTTTTATTGATATGTGGGATTAAAAAAGTACCTCTCCCTAACCCTCTCCTGAAAGGAGAGGGAATTTTCATTATTAAATTCGCCCATCCGTGAAATCATATGAGGCTCCTTCTCTCTGTGGGATGAGAAGCACTGCTTCGCAAGGAAGTGAAGAATTTTAGAATTATTTCTGAACCGCCGTTCCATAAGCAAACACTTCTACCATCCCACCTTGCATGCCCAGCTCAGTGGTACTTAAGCGTAAACCCATAATATGCGTCGCTCCGATTTTTTCCGCTTCCTGTTTTAAACGCACAATGGCCTCACGGCGGGCACGTTCAACTACGCTTTCATAACTGGTTAAACGACCACCAAAAAAATTCTGAATATTGGCAATGACATATTTAAAGTAATCATGCGAAATGACTACATTGCTACTGACCAGTTGCCCAGGATGAGAAGACGTTTTAAAGCGGCTATTATCCAGAGTGATATAAGCCAAACGCTGTTCTTGCTCATCCGGTTCAGTAAAATGTTTTTTTTCTGCGCGACGGCCAAAGCCCCAGCCAATGCTAAATAAGACTATAAAGATAATGACTTTTAATAGAAAAGCATCCATGACTTAACCTTGATTGGGGAAGGGATCAGGAAGTTTGCTTGCATTTGGTTCCACAATCACTGCAGTTCCGTAAACAAAAAGTTCAGAAGCGCCTTGCGCAATATTCGAGGTAGAAAAACGGATGCCGACCACAGCATTTGCACCCATGGCCTGGGCTTTTTCAATCATCCGGTTCATGGCTTCCTGACGCGATTCTTCCAGCAGTTCGGTATAGCCGCGCAGTTCGCCGCCGACGATGTTCTTCAGGCCGGCCATGNNTATAGGCCGTCAATTCACCGCCGACAATATTTTTTAAGCCAGCCAGTAAGTCACGTCCGACATGCTTGCTGCGTACAGTGCTGCCGTAGACCACATCAATTTGACGAATAATGGTGTGAGCGGGAACAGATTCTAAATTACTAAGAAGCATTTTTTGATATTCAAATGAGAAATGGAGTCTAGTGAAGATAGGAAATCGGGCTTGAAAAAGCAATAAAAAAGCCTGCATTGTGCAGGCTTTTTTATAAGCTATAACTTATTGAGCGCTATTTGCAGCTTTGCGTTCAGCACTAGATGGTACCTGTTGAACAGCATCACCAGTGTTGGCTTTAAGTCCACCACCCAAGGTCTTATACAATTCAACCTGGTTATTCATGTTGGCTTGTTCAAGCAACAATAAACCTTGTTCAGCTGCATATGATGCACGTTGCGCATCCAATACGGTCAAGTAACTGTCAATACCGGCACGGAAGCGGGCATTCGACAGTCGGTAAGTAGTATTGGTTGCATCCACCAGACGGCGCTGTGCAGCTAAACGGTCACCAATGTTTTGACGTACTGCCAAGGCATCATTCACTTCGCGGAAAGCGGACTGAATCGATTTTTCATAGTCAGATAAGGCAATTTGCTGATCTGTTTCTGAAATCTTGATGTTGGCTTGACGCGTACCCCAATCGAAGATTGGAAGGTCAATACTTGGGCCAATTGACCAGACAAATCCGCCAGATTTAAACAGGTCGCTTAAGCTGGTTGACGCATAGCCTGCATTACCGGTCAAACTGATGGTCGGGAATAAGCGTGCTTTCGCTGCAGCAATATTCGCACCTGCGGCAGAAAGCTGATATTCCGCAGCACGGATGTCTGGACGGTTGGTGAGCAAGTCACTTGGTAGGCCAGCACTTAGCGCATTGCCTTGACTGATCCGTGTCACACGTTGAGTCGGTAACAGGTTAGCAGGAACCGCTTGACCTACTAACAGGTTAAGCAGGTTCTGTGCTTGAGCAATTTGAGTCTTGTAATTGGCCACATCGTTACGTGCAGTTTCTACAGAAATCTGTGCCTGACGAACAGGAACTTCACTGTCGATACCAACATCGAAACGCTTTTTGTTGAGGTTATAAGACTCAAGTTGGGCTTTCAGCGTCTGGTCAGCAAGTCTTAAATTTGCATTGGCAAACGAATAATTCAGCCAGGCTTGAGCCACTTGACCAATCAGGGCAATTTGGGTGGCATCACGCGCACTTGCAGTGGCCAGATACGTATCCAAAGCATTATCTTTTAAGCTACGTACACGACCCCAGAAATCCAGCTCATAGGCAGTCACGCCCAGACCTACATTGTAGCTGGTCATGGTACCGGTGTTGAGCGTGTCTTGACGCAGCACACTACCACTGGCACCAATGGTTGGCAGCTGGTTGTTCTGGGTAATTTGGTACTGTTGCTGCGCACGTTGAATATTCAAGGTCGAAGTACGCAAATCACGGTTATTGGCTAATGCCAGATCAAGCACTTGGATTAAGCGTTGATCGGCAAAAAAGTCTTTATAACCTTGTTCAGCAATTGAAGGTCCAGAATTCGCGGTTAAGTAACCCTGTTCTGGAATATTTGCTTGAGCTACGGGCTCTGGGCCACGCATGCTTTGACATGCAGTCAAAGCAAGCGCAAGTGCAGATACCGCAATGCTACGACCTGAGATAGACCATACCTTTTGCATCACGATGCTTGCTCCTGATTATTTGGTTTTTTAGGTTTAAATTTAAAGATACTTCGAATCCAGACATAGAACACAGGAATAAAGAAGATACCCAATAAAGTCGAACTGATTACGCCACCGAGTACACCATAACCGACCGAGTGTTGGCTACCTGCACCGGCGCCTGTAGACAGGGCAAGCGGAAGTACACCAAAACCGAAGGCTAAAGTGGTCATGATAATTGGACGCAAACGCATTTTTGCTGCATGAAGGGTCGCTTCAAGTAAAGGCTCACCTTTATCTTCCTGCAGCTCCTTGGCAAATTCGACAATCAAGATCGCATTTTTCGCAGCCAAACCAATGACGGCAATAATCGCAACCTGGAAGTAAATGTTATTCGACAGGTTTGGATCTTTAAACAGAACCATACCCAAGAAAGTCAAGCCAATTGCACCGACAATACCTAGTGGAATCACCAGCATGACTGAGAATGGAATTGACCAGCTCTCGTACAATGCCGCAAGACACAAGAATACAATCAGCATTGAAAGCGCATACAGACCAAGCGTTTGCGAGCCAGATTCACGTTCTTCCAACGATAAACCTGTCCACTCATAGTCAAGGCCAGCGATACCCATTTCAGGCAATTTGGCAATGATTTCTTCCATGGCAAGCATTGCATCACCCGAGCTGACACCCGGAGCAGGCGTACCCTGAATGTTAACCGATGAAATACCGTTATAACGTTCAAGACGTGGCGAACCATATGTCCATTCACCTGTAGCAAAAGCAGAGAACGGAACCATTTGACCAGCGTTACTGCGTACGTACCACTTGTTGAGATCTTCCGGCATCATACGTGCATCGGGAACGGCTTGAACATAAACTTTCTTAATACGACCACGGTCGACAAAGTCATTAATGTATGAACCACCCCAAGCAATACTCATGGTGCTGTTGATTTCAGAAATGCTGACGCCCATAGCGCTGGCTTTTTCGTTATCTACATAGATTTTGTACTGTGGCGTATCTTCCTGACCATTTGGACGCACACCCGCAAGACGTTTGTCCTGTGCAGCCATACCCAGGATCATGTTACGTGCAGTGAGCAGTTTTTCATGACCAAGACCGGCTGCATCTTTCAGCTGCAAGTTAAAGCCGGCAGAAACACCCAGTTCAGGCATTGCAGGAAGCTGCAATGGCATTACATAAGACGCATCTTTAGCAATGACGTTCAAGGCCATACCACGCTGGATAATGGCACCGATTTGCGATTCAGGAGAAGTACGTTCGCTCCAGTCTTTCAATTTGATGAAAGCCAGACCGGCATTTTGACCGACACCGGTAAACGAGAAACCTGCGACACTAAAGACAGAGTCGACATTGGCTTTTTCACCTTCCATAAAGAAGCCAGTCATTTGATCAATAACTTTCTCAGTACGGTTCAGGGTGGCATTCGGTGGAAGCTGAACCAGAGTCATGACCACGCCTTGGTCTTCATCCGGCAAGAATGAACTTGGCAAGCTTTTGAACAAGAACAATAGACCGACAATCACGACCGCATAAATCGCACCGGCAATGATTTTATGAATCAGCAGTTTTCCAACCCATTTTTGGTAGCCTTCAGCAGTACGTTCAAAGCGTTCATTGAACCAGCGGAAGAAGCGGGCAGGGGCACTGTTGCTTTGCGGTTTATTCTTGTCATGCTGTTTCAACAAGGTCGCACAAAGCGCAGGGGTGAATGTTAATGCCACGATCAGTGACAGAACCATTGCAGTCACCAGGGTAATCGAGAACTGACGGTAAATGACCCCGGTGGTTCCACTAAAGAACGCCATTGGGACGAATACTGCAGACAATACCGTGGTAATACCAATCAATGCACCAGAGATTTGATTCATCGACTTTTCAGTCGCCTCAACCGGCTCTAGATGCTCTTCTCCCATAATACGTTCAACGTTTTCGACCACGACAATCGCATCATCCACCAGAAGACCAATGGCGAGAACCATGGCAAACATCGTGAGCGTGTTAATGGAGAAGCCAAACAGGTTGATAATCGCGAATGTACCGAGTACAACCACCGGCACGGCCATGGTTGGAATCAGGGTTGCACGCCAGTTCTGCAAGAACAGGAACATCACCAGGAATACAAGAATAATCGCTTCAACTAAAGTGTGAACTACACTTTCAATCGAAAGTTTGATAAACGGTGTGGTATCAAACGCCAGCTGATCTTTTAAACCTGTTGGATAGTTTTTACGTAACTGTACTAAACGTTCTTCTACCGCAGTCGCGGTGTCTAATGCATTTGCACCCGTGGCCAGTTTAATCGCTACACCACCGGCAGGCTTGCCGTTGAATTTCGAGGTAAACTGATAGTTGTCCGAGCCTAATTCGACTTTGGCAACATCACCAATAGTCACTTTTGCACCAGAACCAGCATTTTTCAAGAAAATATTTTTGAACTGTTCAGGCGTTTGCAAAAGACTTTGTGCGTTTACAGTAGCATTCAGGACTTGACCTTCAACCGCTGGCGCACCGCCCAATTGACCCACAGCAACTTGTGCGTTTTGAGTACGCAAGGCAGCCACGACATCACTTGGAGTCAGCTGGTAGCTGCTCAGTTTTGCAGGATCTAACCAGATACGCATGGCATATGAACCACCAAATACCTGTACTTCACCAACACCCGCCACACGGCTGAGCGGTTCAGAAATATTTGAGTTCACATAATCTTTAATGTCGGCATCGGTCAATTCACCATTCGGTGAATAGAAAGCCAAAACCTGCAAGAAGCTTGCACCAGATTTGGTTACGCGAAGCCCTTGACGTTGTACATCTTCAGGGAGTAGCGCCGTTGCTGACTGTAATTTGTTTTGGACTTGAACTTGGGCAATATCAGGATCAATGCCTTGTTCAAAGTTCAAAGCGATAGATGCCTGACCGTTACCCGCACTATTTGACGAGATATAACGTAAGCCGTCCAGACCATTCATTTGCTGCTCAATGATCTGGGTCACTGTATTTTCTACAGTTTCAGCAGATGCACCAGGATAAGTCGCAGAAATGCTGACTGTTGGCGGAGCAATGGTCGGATATTGCGCAATCGGCATTTTGCTGATGGTTAAAATACCTGCCAGCATAATGACCAATGCAATCACCCAGGCAAAAATCGGGCGATGAATAAAAAATTGAGCCATCTAGTCTACCCCTTATGTATTTGAAGTAGATTTTTGTTCAGTTTTTGGTTGTGCTTGCTGCGCAGGTTGAGCTGCTTTATTGGCTTGTGCGGCAGGTTGACCGGCACCTTGAGGCGCAGCTTGAGGTTGATAAGGCTTNNTTGGCAGCTACTGTTGCACCTTCTTTGACCTTGGCAACGCCATCAACAATCACTTTTTCACCAGTCTGTAAACCTTTGGTCACAATCCAGTCTTTACCTTGAACACCCGCAGTTTCCACCGGACGTGTTTCAACAGCGCCTTTGGCATTGACGATCATGGCAATGGCCTGGCCTGTTGGCGTACGGGTAATCGCTGCCTGAGGAATCAGGATGGCATTCGGAATCACACCCTGCACGATTTGAGCAGTGGCATACATACCTGGAAGCAATAAATGATTTGGGTTCTGGAACACGGCACGCAAAGTCACGGTGCCGGTATCCGGATTCACGCTGGCATCAGAGAATGCAAGGCGACCTTCAACCGGATAAGTGCTGCCATCTTCAAGCTTTAATTTCACTTTCGTGTTGTTGCTGCTGCCTAAGCTGCCTTGGCTCAATTGTTGACGTAAACGCAATAATTCTGCACTAGACTGGTTAATGTCGACATAAATCGGGTCTAGGCGTTGTACAGTCACCAAAGGTTCAGCCTGACTGGCTGTAACCAAAGCACCTACAGTCACGGTAGAGCGGTTGGTTTGACCTGAAATAGGGGAACGCACGGTTGAATAACCGAGATTGATTTCTGCATTCTTAAGCTCAGCTTGAGTGGCAGCAAGATCTGCTTCAGCCAGTTTTACTTGTGCAGCAATATCATCATATTCTTGTTTTGAAATGGCATTGGTGCCAACAAGTTGACTGTAACGTCCTTCTTTCACGCGTAATACGTTCAAGTTGGCCTGTTGACGATTCAGCGCAGCACGTGCACTGGCTACAGTTTCACGGTTGGTTCGCGAGTCAATTTCATACAGTGCCTGTCCTTTACGTACATAACTACCTTCAGTAAACAGACGTTTAAGAATGACACCACTGGTCTGTGGACGAACTTCAGAAATTTCAAAGGCCGTCATACGACCTGAAAGTTCTACCGATTGCTCTACGCTTTGGGGTTGAGCAACAATGACACCCACTTCAGTCGGTGGCATTTGTTGGGCTGCTGCAGCTTGCTGCGCATCCTTAGGATCTTTGCTACAACCAACAAGTGCAATACTTGTTGCTAATGCGCAAGCGGTAAGGGCGGGCGCCCATAGCTTTGCAGACATCATTGTTCCACCTCGATTAGATTCTTATCTAAAAACTAATTTGTTTTCGCCCTACTAAATTTGACATACAGCAGATAAAGTAGTGTGATCCAAATAAAACTTATGCTCCAACCAGCCAACACATCAGAGGGGAAATGTACCCCAAGGTAAACCCTTGAAATTCCCATAATGAACAACCAAACAAAAGCACATATACAAATTAAGGTATGCTGTGGGTGTTTCTGACTGAGATAAATTGCAAGACAGCCCAAAGCCGCGGCATAAATACTATGCGCACTGGGAAATGAAGCACCATAACTTTGAACCAGATGATACATTTCGGGTGGGCGAGGCCTTGAAATTACGTATTTGAGTAGCCAAACCGTGGCTATACTTCCTATCAGTCCCAAACTAATGAAAATAACATTTGTATACTTTTTATACCAAGTTTGGTGTAAACACCAGATTGTGGTTAAAAATAACACAAATGGCATACCGCCTATAGTCGAAAGTGCGATAAATATCCTATTTAGAGACAAGGCACGATGCTGGCTCAGCCATTCAATCATCACCCAGTCGAAGAGATTCAAGGATGGGATGGCAAGCATTAATATGCTGAAAATAAATAAGAAAAATCCTACACCAAGCAACAGATAAGGCATGTAAGGAACCTTTGTTATCTTAGCCGATTGAAGCATGACTAATTTAATGGTTAAAGTGTACTCATCAGTACACTTTATTTCAAGTATGTGTAAATTATGCTTTTCTTTTTACCGATTTTTTAACGCGAAGTAAAACAAAAATAGCAAATTACTTCAGTGCCGATTTTTGCGACGGTGAAAACTCATCTACTTCCAATGGCGTTTTCGGAGGCCAAAAAAAGTCACTTGGGCGGGTTAAAAAGTGCGTGAGTACCAGTTTGGCCAGCGGTTTCCATTGTTCAAAACGAACCCGTCGGGCACGCAAGGCCACAATAATGGTCAGGCTGAAACTGACAAATAAGTTAGTCAGGCCAATCAATAACACCCCTAAAAATGAAACAATAATCAGGCCAATTTCAGGACTACCGTTAATACAGATCAGGCCTTGAATAAAGTTGGCTGAAGCAAAAGCAATATGGCGAATATCCAGTGGCAGCCCTAAAATAAAACCGATGGTGCCCATACTGCCGAGCATGATCCCGAACAGGAAGTTCCCAGCCAAGGCCCCTAAATTCCGTTCAATATAGGCTGCGAATTTATTCAGGCGTTCTTGTCCCATTAAACGCTTTAAACGGATATGCGCCTGTAAGCGCGGACCGACTTTGCGGTACACCGCCATGTTGTCAAAATAACCGGCAATCAGGCCTGAAAAGAACAGGCACACCCCGGCAATCGCTGCATGAGGAATGGCCAGTGAAGTAAAGGGATTTAATGAATGTAAAGTTTTGGTGGCTTTGGCATGAGTCAACAGTGGTTCATCCATGCCATATTGCCAGAGCAGGGTAATTACCGCTGCGGTCGGAATGGCAATGGAAATATTACCCAGAATGGCAATGAACTGGGTCCGGATAATATTAATGATCAGTGCGGCAAGTTCAGCAATCTGTGCGGTTTTGGAGCCTTTGGTCTGTTGTACTGTGGCGGCAAGCGCGGCTGCGGTCATGGCCGGCTGTTTGGTTGCAACGGTAAAATGCAACACATGAATCAGCATAAATCCGAGCGAATAATTCATGCTAAAGGCAAATGCCTGCATGATGGGTGCCATAGCTAATCGTGATGCCAGGATCTTGAGGGTTGCCATGGTCGCAATAATGACACCTGCACCTGCGGCCGATTTATACATCGACCAGAAGCCCTGCTTGTCGGTGCTTACGTAGTGTTCACCGGTTTTACTGGCATTCTCTGTGACCTGCAAGGCAATCAGTTCACTATTGGCCGCTAAAAGTGAACGTACACTACGCTCGCTATAAATGGCATGGGTAATATCGACCAGCAACAAGCCTAAAGACTCATAACGAAGCTGATCTTCATCCATAATCAGATTCAGCAACAGTTCAATACGGTCCAGACATTGTTCCAATAATGACAGCAGATAGGTTAGGCTCAAACTGACCCCAATTCTTTTGGTGGCACGACGAATTTTTAACGCCACATCGCGACATTGCTCAATCATGACCAGTGCTTG
>DKLL01000095.1 GCA_002455755.1 Acinetobacter sp. UBA6641 | reverse complement strand
AAAAGCACAGTATTTTTTCGAACAATCCCAGCTATTCGAACTTGATCAAAATAACCAGCTGAATGTCAGCAAGGTATATCAATCAGATTTAGAACACCTGATATCAAGCATCAAGCCGGAGGCGAATTATGCTAAAAAACAGGTAGGAGGGGTATTGGCTCTGGAAGATCAGCATGGACAAAAATTTATGTTAACTATTGCGCCTTTTAGCAGTCCGCGACATTTTGCCGACTTAAAAGATCCTTTTAAGCCATATGCCATGCTATTTGTAACTGAAGCCGAACAGAAATATAAGCTGGCTTCAGCTTATCTCAAGCAAATGTACGGTCTGTCCCACCGGGAATTTGAATTATGTGAATTATTTATTAATGGCTGTAACCTGGAAAAAATTGCCGCACATTACCATTTGGCTCTAAGTTCTGTACGAACCTGTCTAAAAAATATTTATGCAAAAATGCAGTGTAAATCCCAGGCAGAATTTTTGTATAAACTCATGGGAGTGAGCATTGATTTTGAGTATGCAGGTNNTCCTGGCGTCACCACTTGAAAAGAGTTAGTTGCAAAAATTCGCTAATATTGCTGTTTATTATGATAATTAAATAATAAAAATATTTTTAACTACAGCTCTAATAGAGGGAGCGCCAAGGTATCGGGGGATAAAATATTTTTCTATTTATACAGCATCATGAGGATTACAAAACAAAGCAATTAGATAGGACCTTTTCAGGTTTTTTAAATTGCATATAGGTAGGGATTTCAATAAAAAATTAATCAAGATCTTTTTGCAATTTGTAGTTGATTCTGGGGTCCATCACTTTTCCTGAACGTGGAGCGCGTGCCTGAATAAAGTTTTCACCAATAAAAAATTTACGATTTTCTGCCGCCTGGTTCAGGCCAATCATGCAGGGATTGTGCGTACCAAAACGAAAAGAACCTTTTACTTTGAACGCATTGTTTTTCCCTTACCCAAAGATTCTTGGGTTAATTTATTGCTTTTATCTGCTTTTATCTGNNAATATTATTTTTTTACCGTATTATTCTTTTTCGCTTATACAGTTTTAAGAACGATATAAAAATATGGATTGATTGAATATTCATCTTGTTATGCTTGTGTTACCTCTGTTTTATATAAATTTTAATCTGTAATGAGAGGTTGAAAATTATCATAAGGAAATTCTGATACAAATAAAACGGCAAATTTCAACTTTTTTCTTTAACCTGCAAAGCTATACATTTATATATTAACTGGTTATTTATTGTTCATATTGCACTTTCATATTTTAATCACGTTGTTAAAATCTGCGCACTTGATTAGGTGGTGATGTGCTAAGTGTTTGAGAAATTAGCTGAACAAAGTTTAAAAATGATGGGCTGGGAAATTGATAATCATTGGCCACTTGATTTAGATCAATGTGTGATGATTGCTGCACCACACACCAGCAACTGGGATGCCTTATATGCACGTCTGGCACTCAAGGCCTTAGGGGTGAATGTTCGTTTAACCATTAAAGACAGTTATATTAAATTTCCTTTTGGTCCATTTGTACGGGCAATGGGCGGAATCGGGATTAACCGGACAGCGAAGAAGGAAGGTGAGCCACGTCCCAGTATGGTTCAAGTGATGGCGGATTTATTTAAGACCCATCCTAAACTGGTAATGCTGGTTACACCGGAAGCCACGCGTGCCAAACAGGAACAATGGAAAACCGGTTTCTACCATGTGGCGATCAATGCAGGCGTGCCCATTGCATTGGCTTATATGGATTATGCCAAGAAGAAAACCGGAGTGGGTAAAATTATTTATCCTACTGGCGATTATGAGAAAGATATGGCTGAAATCATGGCTTTTTATGCACAAATCCATGCCAAATTTCCAGAACAGTTTAGCGTAGATAAACGTTATTACCCTTAAGTCTCACTGCAAAAAACAGGTTTTTTGCCGAATTGTTAAGCGCAGCTCAGAACAGGAAATGGCAGCATATTAGCTTCCTATATAATCGATCATCAGCCAGGATGGAACTCACTTTCGCCTGAAGGAGCTAGGGGGTCTGAGCTGGATGAATCCCGCCTAAATGCTGGCATGCTTCCTGATAAATATAATATTGTTCCTGAATGACTTCTGTTAATGGCACCTTAAATAACTCCTCTCCATTTTTATAGCTTTGCGGATAGGATTCGGCTTTTTGGCGGCTAGCAGCAAGTGCCTGTTCATGATAAGAAGTAATAGAACTATGTGTCATTTGCGCAGTTTCAATTTTATTGCACTGAAAATCAGCAAGCATTTTTTCTGCATGTTTAATCTCACGTGAAGTACTGAGCGAACAGCCAGTGAGAACAATCATTCCTGCTAATAAAATCAAGGTTTTCATTTCTAGGAAAATTAATGATGGGGTTAGGTTATTGTATAAAGTTTTCCTGCCGATAAATTTGATCATTCTGGTCGATTGGGCATTTTTTGTTTAAATGAGACTGATCGTTCTTTTAATAGGTAGTTATAGATAAATAAGACCGCAATATCTCAGCATATGCAATTGATTTTTTTTGCGCAAGCAATAGCTGTTATAGCAGTGTATTGAAAATCAGGAAACAGCCGGAAGCAAATAACAGGCTTAAAACGGTATGTTTAAACTGTTTTTCCGAAATTTTATAAAATAATTTTGCCCCTAAAATCGCGGGAAAACTGACGCTGATCAGTAAAATTACTATATAAGGCCATAGCTGGATTTCAAGCGTACCTTGCAGTAAATAGGCCAGTAGCGTAAACAGCTGAATCCCAAAATTAAAATGTCGTAAAATGTAACGTTGTTGCTGTTTGGACAGATTTTTCAGCATGACCCAGGCAGAGGGCAATGAACCGCAAAAACCGCCTAAACCACCCAAAATCCCGCCGAGAAATCCAACCAGGCCATCGGCCAGTTTTCCAGACCGTTCTAAGCGGGGAAATGCCGGATTGAAAAACATCACTGGACACCACAACACCAAAAAGATGCCTAGAACGATTTTAAAGGTTGCAGGTTGAATAATATCCAGTAAATAGCTGCCTAAAGGTACGCCAATGAGTCCGGCAATCAAATAAGGCAACACCACGGTTTTATGCAGATGAGGGTGCTTCTGTTAATTGGATAATGAAATGATATGGCTCCATACTGAAGCAAATACCACTAAGGGGGCAGCAATTTGCGGGGGCAGTGCCTATACCCAGAATGACATGGCAATCAGGGCAAAGGCAAAGCCGGTTAGTCCTTGGACAAAACCTGCGACCATTGCACCAATAATAAATAACAACCAAGTCATGGGCATTTGTGCAGATGAAAACTCAGTAGTATTCAAAAGATAGGTCAAAAAGCCAAGCTTATACTTAGCAGTATTTCTGCAAATCTAAGGAGAACTTTGCATAAAACCCACATCACTATTTAGTAGCACGGTTTAGCTCATGCATAAAAAATGAATAAATTACTACAAGAATTCAACACCGACTCCCATCGCTCTTCATTAAATCATTTAATACTGGAGTTATGCAGTAAAGAGGTGAGGAATGTGATGAAAAAAGTGATCTTACTTTCTGTATTGGCAGTGTCATTAACCGGCTGTGTTCTTGATCCTTATGATGACGATTACGGTCATCGAGACCGCAATGGACACTATGATCGACACCATGGTGACCGAGACTGGAACAATAAAGACCGTCCGGACTGGAATCATGACAGAACCGATCGGGATAGACATTATAATCGCTAACAGCTTTATAGCCTGACCTTAAACAGGCATGCTGCATTGGACAAAAAAAGGATTCCATTCAGGAATCCTTTTTTCATTGTAAATTAGGGAGCATTTTTTGATACAGCCCTGCACGAACAGTTCCCGCTTTGCTTTGTTTAACCTGCTGCCAGGAAGCAGGAAGTTTAAGCTGGGTTAATTCACGATCAGCTTCAACATAGATAAAGGCCCGGTCTTTAATGAGGGGATCGGCAAGCCGGGCCAGTTCTTCCCATAAATCTAAACTATAAGGTGGATCTAGGAATACCAGATCAAAAGATTGTTTCAGGCTGGGCAAAGCCTGCTGTGCTGTGGCTACTTTTAATTTGGCGTGCTGACTGGTCACTTTCAGCAACTGCAAATTAGAGGTAAGAAAAGCAGCTTGTGCGCGATTTGGTTCAATCATCACCACCTGTGCTGCACCACGGGATAACGCTTCAAAACTTAAGGCTCCTGAGCCGGCACAAATATCGAGAACCTGTGTATTTTGAATATCCCACATCAGCCAGTTAAACAAAGTTTCACGGATACGGTCGGGTGTAGGACGCAAGCCTTCAATACTGGCAAAAGGAAGCTGACGGCGTTTCCATTCACCGCCAATAATACGGAGTTGATTTTTCATAGCTCAGTCACCTTCAACTTCTGCAGGTTGTGCACTTGATGCAGCTGGAGTAGTTTGCTGTGTCGCTGCCGTGGTTGTGTCCGCCTGAACATTGCTGCCGGTACCACTTGGCAATTCACCCGGTTTAATCCCTGCAGTCATTAAACCGCCACTCATTTGATGAGCTGCCGGGCGGATCGGATTCTTTTTACGGGTGTATAACCAATAGTCAAACAGAGGACGAGCCAGTTGCGCGGCCGAACCACCGTGTTTACCATTTTCCCAAACAATCGCAACCGCAATCTCAGGATTTTCAGCCGGGGCAAAACCAATAAATAAACCATGGTCAAGTTGACGCTCGGTTAACAAGGCTTCGTTATACTTTTTACCTTGGGCAATACTTTTAACCTGTGCTGTACCGGTTTTTCCTGCTATTTGATACATAGAGGTACGAATACCGCGACCGGTACCGCTTTGAATTACATCCACCATAGCATCGCGCATTTTAATCCAGTCTTCGGGTTTGCCGTTAAACTTAATTTTACCATCTGGTGCATTACGCATTTTAAAAGGTTTGGCACCATGGCTTTCACGCAGTACGTGAGGTGTAATATGCGCACCTTGGTTTGCAGTAATTGCAGTAGCCATAGCCAGTTGCAGCGGCGTTGCAGTAAAGGCACCTTGTCCGATACTGACTGAAATGGTTTCACCTTTTAGCCATTTGCTCTTACGGGTCCGCATTTTCCAGTCCGGGTTTGGATACAAACCGGTACTTTCACTCGGTAAATCGACGCCAGTTTTTTCACTAAAGCCAAATTGGCGCATCCAAGCATTCATTTTTTCAATGCCCATGCGGTAGGCCAAAATATAATAATAGGTATCACAAGAAACCACTTGAGCTTTATGCAGATTGACCGTGCCATGACCTGATTTGCGCCAATCACGGAATTTATGCGAATCGCCGGGTAAAGAAAAATACCCGGGGTCTGAAATGGCGGTGTTCCAATCCACGATATTGTAATGCAGCCCACCTAAACCAAACATCGGTTTAATGGTTGAACCTGGAGGATAGGCACCTTGTACAGCACGGTTATACAGCGGTTGGTCAAGATTGTCACGTAGTGCACTATAGTCGGTATTGCTAATCCCGGTCACAAATAAATTCGGGTTAAAACTTGGACTGGAAACCAGGGCCAGAATTTCTCCTGTTTTCGGATTTAGCGCCACAATGGCACCGCGACGACCCGCTAGTTGCTCGGTTGCTGTGACCTGCAAGCCATAGTCAATTGAAAGGTACAAGTCATTTCCGCGTACCGGCTCTTTACGACCTAAATTACGTAATACGTTACCGTGAGCATCAGCCTCGACAGATTCATTGCCTGGCAAGCCATGTAACAGATCTTCATAAGATTTCTCCACCCCGATTTTACCAATCAGGTTGGTGCCGGCATATAAATCTTTATCAATCGATTTTAATTCTTTGTCGTTAATACGTCCTACATAACCAATTACATGGGCAAACAGGTCACCATGCGGATAATAGCGGGTCATTTGGGTTTCAATATTGACCCCGGGAAACTGAAATTTGACTTCGCTAAATCTGGCAATATCGGTTTCGTTTAAATTTAATTTAAGTGATACGCGTTCGGTTTTTTTAGAGGTTTTAATACGGCTGCGAAAACGGTCTATGTCTTCTTGGCTCAGACTTAAAATGGGAGTTAAACGTTTTACAGTATCCTCAATGTCCTGCACATCGGCCCGAGACATGGTTGCGGAAAATACCGGATAATTATCTGCCAGCAAAATACCGTTACGGTCATAGATATAGCCGCGTGCCGGTGCCAAAGGTTGTAGCCGGATACGGTTTTGGTCTGAGGCAGTTGAAAACTCATTAAAATGCGCAATTTGCAGATAGGCATAACGCACAATAAGCAGCAACAGAAAGAATGCCACGATCCCGATGGAGATAAACACCCGATTGCGATAAATGCGCTTTTCTTGTTGAACGTTTTTTAAAGGAAAGTGCTGCTTCATACGCGATCGACTTACATGCAGGAGAGTGAAAAAATCTGGTGGCACATTCTAACGCAAGTCAGCATTTTTTGATATTTGTTCTGGTGAACTGCTGGACTGGTTTAGCTTAAACTTTGACTTTACAGACATTAAAATTGTAAAGTGAAGTATATAAGAGTTCTGATAATTCTGCTAAAGTCAAAATTCAAAAAAAGGACTGTTTCAAAAAATAAAATTTAGGGACAACGATGAAAATAATCACAAAATTATATCCTTTGCTGGCTTTTTTTGCGCTGGCAAACATTGCGCATGCACAAGACACTCCATATTCACCTGAAGCGAAATTGACATCAGACAGTGCTCAACCATGGAATGTGGGCGCTGGATTTACCAAAAAACTTCTGCATTTGAATGCAGAATGGGTGAATCCTTATGGCATTGCTTATGCTAAAGCAGGTGTATTTTATAATGATGACTATAATGCCGGTGGTCAGGTCGGGTTTCGTTATCCTTACTATCTCACCGGAAAAGATAAAAACGGTTACTACGTGGGTGTTTATGCAGGGCATCTGGAAAGTAAAAAAATTGATAATGAATATGAAGCAAGACTGGGTGCAGGTATAGATTTAGCTTATGTATTGCTGAGTAAAGAGCGGATTAGCAGTTTTAGTATTGGGATTGGCGCGGGTGAAAAAATGGAAGATCAGAATGGCAATGTGGTTGCAGAAACAGAGCCCATGCTACAATTTTCCTATACTCTAAGTGTCGGTTTATAGTGAAAATAGTGAGCTTTTATAATTAAGTATTTTGTGATTAAAAAATTAAATATGGATATCGTGCATGTTTGAGTACGTCAACGAATTGTGGCAAACCTTCTTGAATCGCCCTGATTTCTGGGCAGTACTTAGCATCATTCCTGTGACAGCTTTTGTAACTTGGGCGCATGTGTGGATGGCGCTGAAAATGGTCTTTTATCCCTTAACGTTCTGGGGATTTCATTTAGGACCTCTCCCTGTCGGTTGGCAGGGGATTGTGCCACGTAAAGCCGGTCGCATTTCTGGAATTATTACAGATAATACCCTGTCAAAATTGGGTTCATTGCGTGAATTTTTAGATGCCATGGAT
>DKLL01000268.1 GCA_002455755.1 Acinetobacter sp. UBA6641 | reverse complement strand
GGCTTGTCGCGCAAGATAATCAACCCTATGGCAATTTTACCCGTGCTTATATTGAAGTGACATTGGAAAAACTGGTCTTGGGACCGGAGCATTCTTGGTCTGCCATTTCTATGAGCATCCAGATAAAACCTTTAATAATTACTGGATTCTATGGCTCAATGAAGGTCTGATTAAGCATCAGCAGACTGACTCAGATATTGAGATGAAAATTTTACGTTAGGCGGCAGGTGGAATTTGGCTCACCGCATTTACTGAAGTGCAAGATGAAGCTGAAACGCAGCGATTTAAAGCAGAGTTAATTGCCCGAAGTTATCGGGCGAAGCTGGATTAAGATTTATTTTTAAACTTGAAAATGAAGTGAACAACAAGTCCAAATAACAGTCCCCAAAAAGCTGAACCAATACCNNGCAGCCTGATGAAAGGCCAGCGCAATGTTATGACCAATGGTGCCTAACAGCGCAATACCCGCCAAAGCAGTAATAAATACGCCAGGAAAGGACATTAAAATACTGGTCAGTGTCGCGGCAAACAAACCCATCAAGATATAAAAGAAGCCGCAGCTCATGCCGGCAATATAACGTTTCTTGCTGTCAGGATGGGCCTGATCATCCAGACTGATGGCAGCACTGATGGCGGCAATATTCACGGAAAAACATCCAAAAGGCGCGAAAACGGTTTGTGCTGCGCCGGTCCAGCCGATCAGCTGGTTTACATTTGGTTCATAACCATAGCTTTTAATCATGGCAAGGCCAGGCAAATATTGGGATGCCATGTTAATGACAAACAGTGGGAGAGCCAAACCGAAAATGGCCGACCAGCTAAATTCAGGCGCCATCCATACGGGTTGAGCCAGACTGAAATGAATGGTTGAAGCATGAAACTGTAAAAACAGAGGACAAAGTGCAATACCGGCAATCACTGTGATGACAATGCTATAACGTGGAGACAGTCGTTTGGACAGAATATAGACCACCAATAATGACAGGATAAACCCCCAGTCATTTTGCATGCTGGCAAACAGTGCGATACCGAATTTCAGCAAAACACCTGCAAGCATGGCACTGGTTAAACTTTGCGGAATAAAGGTTAAAACTTTCTGAAAAATACCGGAAAAACCTAAAAGCGCTGTCAGCAATCCACAAACTAAAAATGCCCCAATCGCCTCATAGAGACTGTAACCATTGGCTGTGGCCAGAATTAAGGCCAGCCCTGCGGTTGACCATGAGGTCGCAACAGGATATTTAAACTTCCAAGACAGGATTAAACCGCTTAAACCAATGCCCAAACCCAATGCCCAGAACCAGGAGGTGATTTGTGCGGTAGAGGCTCCTAAAAGTTGAGCAGATTGAATCACCAATACAGAGGAAACACTGATACCAACAAGGAAAGTAATAAATCCCGCAAATACAGCAGGAATGGAAAAGTCTTGGAGAAATTTTTGCATAAATCCTTTGCGATAGTGATCTTATAATAGTGGAAAAGCGTACTAATCATACGCTTTTCATTTTCAAGCGGAAAGACATCATTGCGCTAATTTATTGGACGGTGATAGCTTTAATGTGCTGTTGTCTGTTAAAAAAAACTACAAGGTTGAAGTCGCAAGTTTAAGACCAAAGCCACAAAATAATAATCCCACAGCCGCCACACATGAAGCGGTCACTTTATAGCGCGAGGTAAAATAAGATGCGAGTTTTGCGCCAGAAAAAATCAAAACGGTTAAATAACTCATGCTAATGATCTGCAGGATCACTGCAAGTGCGGTAAAAGTAATCGCCGGATAAGGATAAGCCGGATCGACAAACTGCACGAAAAAAGACAAATAAAATAAAATGGCTTTAGGGTTTAAAATACTGATAGTTAAAGCTGTTTTAAACGGATTGAGTTGTTCAATATTTTTTTCTACTGTGGATACTTGTGTGCTGGAATGAAAGGCACTCCAGGTGTGGTAGGCAGCCATCAGTAATTTTATTCCCAAATAACTTAGGTAAATTGCGCCAATAATTTTCAGTAAGGTAAATACCCAAGGGAAAGTATGCAGTAATGACGCTGCACCCAGTGCGGTGAGTAAAATTAAAACAAGATCACCGGTATACACACCGAAAGCACTTTTATAACCAGCTTTTATTCCAAAACGTGAAGCGATGGACATCACATATAAAGAATTCGGACCGGGTAATAATACGATTAAGATTGTACCAACAATATAGGTACCGAGATCGGTGATGCCGAACAAAATAAACTCTCAAAACATTAAAAAAAGCCGATTGTTAATTATAACAAAATCGGCTTTTTTATGGGGCGATAGAAGTATATTAAGCTTTAATTTCAGCATCCAAGCCAAAAGACTGGCGCAGTAAGGTATTTAACTGCTCTCGCGCTTTAATAAATCCGTCAATTCCGCTTTGTAGCAGTTGTGAAGACATCAAGTCATGTTCAATCTGTTCTTTAAATTTTTCTTTCGTTAAAGGTTCCGACTGATGTTGACAATGCGCTTGAGCATGATTGTTAGAAAGTTGGGCCACCACTTCACGCTGATCCTGTTCCAGCTCTGCCAACAGGTTCGGAGAAACAGTGAGCAGGTCACAACCCGCTAATCCCAATACCTGATCGATACTGCGGAAACTTGCGCCCATCACTTCTGTCTTGATGCAATGCTGTTTGTAGAAGTGATAAATCTGTTTGACTGAAAGTACACCTGGGTCTTTTTCGATAGGGTAATGGTCGACATTTTCGGCTTTTTTGTACCAGTCCAAAATACGGCCGACAAAAGGAGAAATCAGGGTGACATTAGCATCTGCACAGGCTTGGGCTTGATGTAAACCAAATAACAGCGTCAAGTTACAATGAATGCCTTCAGCTTCCAATGCTTTGGCCGCCTGAATACCTTCCCAGGTCGAAGCGATTTTAATTAGGATGCGATTTTGATCGATACCATAGGTCTTATATAATTCCAGAAGCTCTTTGGCTTTGGCAATGGTGGCTTCAGTGTCGTAAGAAAGTGCTGCATCGACTTCGGTAGACACCCGTCCTTCAATCAGTTTTAAAATTTCCACCCCAAATTTGACGGTCAGAATATCAATCGTACGTTCAACCAAAAGATCGTTGCTATAACCTTCAGATTTTGCCTGCTCGAATGCGGCTTCAATCAATTGTCTATTTTCAGCCTGATTTGCTGCTGCTGTAATCAATGAAGGATTGGTTGTTGCATCTAGAGGGCGAAATTTTTCAATCGCAGAAAGGTCACTACTATCGGCAACAATGGTGGTTAAGTTTTTTAATTGGTTCAAGGCTGATTGAGTCATTGTCGTCTAATTCTTAAAGTTATTTCCCGTTTATTTGTTATATCACAATCTGCTTTTATCCAAAGTAAAAAGCGCGTATATCGCCTGTCTATTTTGTGTTTTTTCTTGAATTTCGGATGTGATTAATCAAAAAATGAGCAGCTGCACCGAGTTGGCTTTCGCGACTCCAGACCAGATCAACAAAATATTCAAACTTGGGACTGAAATCTAACAAGTTTAAAATTTTAAGTTGCTGCTTAATATGAGGATTTTGATTTAGCATTTCTAAGGGTAAAACACCCCAGCCTAAACCCTGCATAATCATTGAACAGGCAGAATGATGATTGTCTGTACGCCAATATTGTTTGGAAAATAACAGTTCAGGCTTAATGGTTCGATCACGGCTGGCCACTACAATTTGCCGGCTATGCAAAATTTGCTCATAACTGACGTATTCAGGGCTAGCTAAAGAGGAACCAATTGCAGCGACCGGAACCAGCGCTTCACGTTTAAGTTCAACAAACTGCTCACGGCTTTCCAATTGTTCGCGTTCAAACATCAGTGCCAATTGGGCAGTTTGGTTGAGCAGCATTTTTAAAGCATCTTCTTGCGGTGCTGAAAAAATATTGATTTGCAGCTCAGGAAACTGCTTTTCAAGTAATGCAATATAGCTTGTCCACTGCATGTGCAAAAGTTCAGAGACCACCACAATATTTAACGATGATTCCAGACCTTGACTCAGGGCAAAAGCCTGCTGTTTCCATTGATTCATTTCGATTAAAAGTTGTTCCGTTTTTTCATATAGAGTGAGGGCTTGCGGGGTGGGTACGGGCTCACGGCCGACACGGCTGAATAGGGATAAATTGAGGTCAATTTCCAGATTGGCAATTGACATGCTGACTGCTGAAGGCACTTTGCCGAGTTTTCTGGCAGCAGCAGAAAATGAACCGCTTTCAATCACGGTTTTGAATATGATCAGTTGTTCTTGGTTAATATTCATCTATCAAAACTTCTGAAAGAATCTAATTCGATTAATCAATATTATCAAAATAAAATGCTTTCATCTAAATAAATGAGTTTTAAAATGTTGATTTCCAAAAGAAGGATAGTTCATGCGCTGAGCTATGAGATCATCCTGTTGGTCATCATTGCGATGGCCTTAAGCTTTATTTTTGATATGCCGATGGAAGTCACTGGAACACTCGGTATAGTAATGGCGCTAACTTCAGTGTTCTGGAATATGACTTTCAATCACTTTTTTGAAAAGTTCGAAGCCAAACGTAAACTGAAAAGAACAATCGGTGTACGTATTTTACATGCCATTGGTTTTGAGGGTGGCTTGATGTTAGCCACGATTCCCATGGTGGCTTATGCGATGGATATGAGTATNNACATTTTGCTCGATTTTAGTATGACTATGTGCATTTTTGTATATACCTTTATTTTTCAATGGTGCTATGACGCTATTGAAAATTATTTAGGAATAGATCGTACTTATCAAACATGATTTAAAAATCAATTAGGGTTTTGACCTCTTTTTTAAGAAAAGATTTTTATCTTTTAGCGTACATTCCTTAACCTAAAACTGACATTTTGCTGCATTACAATTGTTTGATCTCCTTTATATTGAAATTCGCACTGCTTAAATATGAGAAAAGTGCATAATTTTTATAAGCTGTTTTAAACCTAATTTTAAAAGCATGAAAAAAGGACAAGACCAATATGAATGACAATTTTGATCGTGACGTTGTAAAAAACCTTCCTAAAGATGCTCGAGATGATTTAAATGCAGATCCAATTACTGGTGAGCTCGGTGCCCATCCGGTCGGAACAGGAGTTGGTGCGGTCGGTGGTGCCACAGCAGGAGCAGCGGTTGGAGCAGTAGGTGGTCCGGTTGGAGCATTGGTTGGCGGTGCCGTAGGTGCCGTAGTCGGTGGTTTGGCAGGTAAAGGTGCTGCTGAAGCAGTGAACCCGACAGAAGAAGAAGCCTATTGGAGAGAGACTGCTCATACCACACCTTATTATGCAGAAACGCTGACGACTTATTCGGACCTGGATTATGAGCGAGACTATGAAAATGCCTATCGAATTGGGTATGAAAACCGTCCTCACTATGATGCAAGTACCCGTTTTGAAGATGTAGAAAATGATCTAAAGGTTAAATGGGATCATGAAAAAGGTTTATCGCGCTTAACCTGGAGTGAAGCGCGAATTGCAGTTAAAGAAGCTTGGGATCGTGCTACGCGATAAAGTTTCATTAAGCTGTTGAATCAAAAAAGCCCTCAGAAAAGTCTAACTTTCGAGGGCTTTTTATTTAACAAGTGAAAACAGGGAGATTATTTTTCAATAATCGCTGTTACACCTTGGCCACCAGCAGCGCAGATCGATACAAGCACACGTCCTGAACCTTTCTGGTTAATCAACTTGGCAGCAGTTGCGATGATACGGCCGCCAGTAGCTGCAAATGGGTGACCTGCTGCCAAAGATGACCCTTTAACGTTCAATTTGCTACGGTCAATTGAACCGAGTGGAGCATCCAACCCTAAACGTTCTTTACAGAATTTTGGATCTTCCCAGGCTTTCAATGTAGAAAGCACTTGAGAAGCAAATGCTTCATGGATTTCATAGTAGTCAAAATCTTGAAGAGTAATACCAGCACGTTCAAGCATACGTGGAACGGCATAAGCAGGGGCCATTAACAAGCCTTCTTTTTTCTCGACAAAATCAACTGCGGCAGTTTCCTGGAAAGTCAGGTAAGCAAGAACTTCATGACCATTGGCTTTAGCCCATTCTTCAGAAGCTAAAAGCACACAAGATGCACCATCAGTCAGTGGAGTTGAGTTACCCGCAGTCATGGTACGTGCATCGCCTTTACCAAATGCCGGTTTAAGTTTTGCAAGTTTTTCTACAGAAGAATCTGCGCGTAGGTTGTTGTCACGTTCTAGACCGAGGAATGGCGTGATTAAATCATCGAAGAAACCTTCTTCATATGCAGCCGCCATTTTTTGATGTGAAGATGCAGCCAGCTCATCTTGAGCTTCACGAGAAATGCCCCACTNNGCATGGTCACCCATAGAAAGACCGGTACGTGGCTCACCATTTTTTGGTGCATCCATCAAGTCTTTTACATTAATTTTGGTTAATGCCTTTAAACGGTCTTTCGCAGTTTTTGCGATGTTCAGTTCAAGTAAAGCTTTTCGTAAGCCGTCACCGAAAGCGATAGGTGCATCAGAAGTGGTATCTACACCACCAGCAATACCGACTTCAATTTGACCCAGTGCAATTTTGTTTGCCACAAGGAAGGCTGCTTGCAAACCTGTACCACATGCTTGCTGAATATCGTAAGCGGGTGTTTCGGGAGCAAGTTCAGTATTAAGTACACACTCACGTGTCATGTTAAAGTCACGACTGTGTTTTAAAACTGCACCTGCAACGACTTCGCCTAAACGCTGACCTTGTAAGTTGAAACGCTCAATCAGACCATTTAATACTGCAGTAAACATGTCGCTGTTAGAAGCAGTAAAGTAAGCACCGTTTGAACGGGCAAAAGGAATACGGTTACCACCGATAATAGCAACGCGGCGAACTGTGTTTTGGCTCATGGTTTTATCCTGTTGAACAGAAGTTTTGGTTTTTGTTGCTTTTGGTGCTGCAGCTACATTTGAAGANNCGTTGGTGTTGGAGATTTATCTGTTTGGGTAGTTGATGCAGTAGTTTTACTACGTGGTGACGTCGAACGAGTGCGGGTCGTTTTAGTCGTATTGTTTGCTGGCTTGGCTGCTGTGCCAGAAGTTTTAGTTGTACGCGCAGTACTTTTTGATGGTTTTGACACGGTTTCCGTAGCAGAATTTTCGACTGCCGGATTTTCTTGAGTTGTTTTGCTCATCAGGCTTTTCCAAGCATTTTACAGTATTCTTGGGGTGTACATTAGCACAATCTAAAAACAGCTGAATTGACTAAAATGACATTAGGCAAAGCATTCAGGTCAAGACATCCATGGTTTAACTCAAGTATGATTCTATGGAAACTGATGGATGTATTGAAATATAAGTGCCTGACATCATATTGAAGTTAAAAGGATATATTCACTACCATCAAAAATTAATTTGTAAGAGAGATAATAAACATGACTGATCAATACCAAACCTTTGCAAAATCTCCTATTGGTAAATTTGTCATCAAAAATTTAGGTTTGCCGTCCCCAACTTCTTTAGAGCGTTTTACATCAGCTTCACCTGTGGTGAAAGGCGCGGTGTTATTTGGTGCTGCATCCTCAAGTACATTATCGGGTGCAATTGCACAGGTTCTGGCCAATATTCATGCCAATGGTTATGCAGGTAATAATGCAGAACTGCAACAGGCTGCAGCAAAAGTTGGTTTAAACCTGAGCGCATTCAATGACGGTGATAAAGAGTCAAAATTTAAAGCAGTGATTTTTGATGCGTCAGGAATTCAGGACTCTGAACAGCTGAAAGAGCTGTATAACTTTTTTAATCCGGTTGCGCGTCAGATCCAGGCTTCAGGTCGTGTTGTGGTAGTGGGTATTAGCCCTGAAACTGCCAAGACAGTAAAACAGGCCATTGCACAGCGTGCGCTTGAAGGTTTTGTGAAATCTGTAGGTAAAGAATTCAAAAAAGGTATTGCAGCACAACTGGTTTATGTCGATGCAGGTGCTGAAGCAAACCTTGAGTCTACATTGCGTTTTGTACTATCTCCACGTTCTGCTTATGTGTCTGGTCAAGTCATTCGCGTTTCTAAAGCCGACGTTGTAGATGTAGACTGGGCTAAGCCACTGGCTGGTAAAACTGCTGTAGTCACCGGTGCAAGCCGTGGTATTGGTGAAGCGATTGCTCANNGGTGGTTCAACCTTAGCGATTGATATCACTGCTGCGGATGCCGGTGAAAAAATTAAGGCTGCTGCAACTGCACATGGTGGTCTGGATATTATCGTGCATAATGCTGGGATTACCCGTGACAAAACTTTGGCAAATATGAAGCCTGAGCTTTGGAATTTAGTCATCAACATTAACTTGTCTGCAATTGAGCGTGTAAACGATTACTTACTTGAAAATGAAGGTTTCAATGCGAATGGCCGTATTGTATGTGTATCTTCAATTTCAGGTATTGCGGGTAATTTGGGTCAGACCAACTATGCTGCTTCTAAAGCAGGTGTCATTGGCTTGGTTAAATTTACTGCACCAATCTTGAAAAATGGTGTAACGATCAATGCCGTGGCACCGGGCTTCATTGAAACGCAAATGACAGCGGCAATTCCATTTGCGATTCGTGAAGCAGGTCGCCGTATGAACTCGATGAGTCAAGGCGGTTTGCCTGTCGATGTTGCTGAAACAATTGCATTATTTGCATCTTCAGCGTCTACAGGTTTAAATGGCAACGTGGTTCGTGTGTGTGGTCAAAGCCTGTTAGGAGCTTAACACATTAAAGTCCTCTCCCTGGGGGGAGAGGACTTAGGAGAGGGAGATAAGAGGATATATTATTAACCCTCTCTCTAGCTCTCTCCCAGAGGGAGAGAACTCCATTAAATAAATTAGAAAAACTTCCAAAGGTTCTGTATGAATACTCGCCATTTTAGCCAACTTCCGAAACCTTNNGTAAAAAGCCTAAAGGGGAAAAAGTGCTGCCGCAAGTTGAATATGTGGTGGATTCATTCAAGGTCGATCAAAAGCATCTCAAAGCGTACAACGAAGTCTGCGGCTTCAAGAATAACGGTTATATTCCTGCCATTTATCTGGCAGTGTTGTCTCAAAGTTTGCAGATGCATATGATGACGACAGAGGCTTTTCCATTTGCAATTTTAGGTCTGGTGCACATTCGCAACCAGATTAAACAAAGCCGCAAAGTGGGAACCAATGAACAGTTAACCTTGTGCTGCAAGTTTGGCGAGTTGCAACCGCATGACAAGGGTGTGCAATTTGACTTTATTACTACGGCGAAAGTAGGCAATGAAGTGGTGATGGAAGGAACAACTACCTATTTAGCCCGTCAAAAAACCAATGTTAAATCTACGCCTAAACTGGTCGACAATAAAACGCCTGCCTATGAATTGAATGCAGAATGGAACGTCTCTGAAAATATAGGACGCCGTTATGCTTACACTTCAGGTGACTTTAACCTGATTCATATTCATGCCCTCACAGCGAAAGCATTTGGTTTTAAACAGGCGATTGCCCACGGTATGTGGAGCAAGGCGAAAGTACTGGCTAGCTTAACTTTGCCGGATGCTTATGAAGCTGATGTCTGGTTTAAACTGCCGATGTATCTCCCTTCGAAAGTGGAGTTCTTAACCGCTCAGGAAGGTAAAGATACTGAATTCGTCATTCGCAACAGTAAAAACAAAAAACCACATGTCACAGGAAGTGTAAAGGCACTTTAAGACCAAAGCCTAGATCACTGTAGATTTAGGCTTTTTTGTTTTAAGCTCGATAGAATATCTCACTGGTCTACGGAAAGCACAGTTGAATGAAAAGAATTAAAGAATATATCTTCGCCAATACAGCAAATTATCAAGGTCAGGTTGATGAGCGATTTAGCGACCTGGCCAGACAGTTCGGCCGGATGCAGGATGCGCGGACAGATTCAGGTGGTGCTGCTTTAGTGGTGTATTTTCAGGTACACAAAGTTGTTGATATTTACACAGGGAAGAAGTCTGAAACTGAAAGCTGGCAAGCCGATACCTTGTCGTTATGCTATTCCACCGGGAAAGGGGTTTTATCTACCTTAGCGCATATTTTAGTCAGTGAAGGTTTTGCTGATTATGACATTCCAGTAGCAAGGTACTGGCCTGAATTTGCCCGGCAGGGTAAAGATAAAATTAGCTTAAGGCATATGCTGAGTCATCAAAGCGGTTTATATGATATCCGTAATCTTGTTGCTGATGCTTCGGAAATGGCGGATTGGCAGCACATGCTGGACGTTATTGCTCGGGCTAAGCCACGTTTCGAAGTCTCGACAGATGCCGCATATCAGCCCTTAACCTTTGGCTGGCAAGTGGGCGGGGTATTGGAAAAAGCTACAGGGAAGACACTGGCAGAACTGATGCAACGCTATCTGGTTGATCCACTACAATTAGATGCTGCCTATTTTGGTGTACCGGAAGAGAAACTGGCTGAAGTTGCCCGGATTATTCCTAGGCAAAAAGTTTCAAAAGATGAATTTCAAAATGCCAAGGCTAAAGTCAAATCTCAACAGGCAAGAAAAGCCTCTCCCTTAGATAGACTGTTAGAACTTTCCGGTCAAAACCCTCAAGATTTTCAGGATGCCATGATTCCCAAAGGCATGAAGCATTTTTCCTTTTTTAGTGATCAGGGCTTGCAAGCAGTTATACCTGCGGCGAATGGAGTATTCACGGCAAATAGTCTGGCAAAAATCTATGCCATGCTTGCTGATCGNNGAAAAATTTCAGCTTCTTTAGCGATGCAGGACTACAGGCCATTATTCCTGCGGCAACGGGTGTGTTTAGCGCCAACAGCCTGGCACGTATTTACGCAATGCTTGCCAATGCTGGGGAGTGGCAAGGGCAGCAGTTGATTCAGCCTGAAGTCTTTCAGCAATTAAGTCAAATACAATATACCCGGCGTGACCGGATCATGCCATTACCGATGCATTGGCGTTTGGGTTATCACCGGGTTTTAACCTTAGGAAAATCATCCTCAGGATTTGGTCACATGGGCTTTAATGGCTCTGGTGCGTGGTGCGATCCGGAGCGTGGTTTAAGTTTTGCCTATACCCATAATTTCCCTGTGGCCTCGATTACAGGAGATTACCGATTATGGGGCTTAACGCAGGAAGCATTGCGCTGTACAGATCGGATTTTATATGGTCGTAAAGGCTGGTTTTAATTTGCAATATGTTGCTTGAGCAAAGAGCAGAAAAATATGCTATTTTGCCTGCGATTCTAGCTGCTGTTGATATTTTATGAAAAATGTCGTGTTGATTCCTTTGCTGACAAGTGCTGCATTACTGGGATGTCAGGATGCTAACCAATCGGATACGCAAGCCAAGGCATCGATAGAATCGCAAAAGCAACAGGCAGCATGGGCAGGAAAATATGAAGGGACAACGCCATGCATGGGCTGTTTATCGCGCTGTGAAGATTGTCCGGGAATGGCGGTTGCTTTAGAGCTGCATGAAGACAAAACTTACACTTTAACCCGTGAAAGTTTGAGTGGTCATAACGAATTGGAAACCCTGACTGGCCAGCTGCGTTTCGATGCCAAAGATGAGAACAAAATTGAGCTGATCAACGTGTCCACACGTAATTTACTGTATGTAGATTTAGATGAAAAAGTTCTGGAAATTCGTGTCGACAAGACGGCAAAACCTTATCAGATGCAAAGTGATTTTCTTTTAGGCAAGTTGGCTTAATTCGCTTATTCAGACAATTTTAAATCCTGTACTTAAGCCGGATAAATACAGGATTTTTATTGCGCAAATGCTGCCATTTATTTCACTATTTTATAAAAAAACAGTATGCTTAGACCTGTAAAAAGGAGCATACATGTATCAAGTACTTGCACGAAAATACCGTCCACGTAATTTTAAGGAATTGGTGGGGCAAAACCATGTGTCACGCGCATTAACGAGTGCCTTGGAACGTGGTCGGTTACATCATGCGTATTTGTTTACCGGGACTCGCGGAGTAGGTAAAACCACCATTGCCCGTATTTTGGCAAAATGTCTGAACTGTGAAACTGGTGTGACCTCAACACCGTGTGAAGTATGTGCCACCTGTACGGCGGTGAATGAAGGCCGTTTTATCGACCTGATCGAAATTGATGCGGCATCACGTACAAAAGTAGAAGATACACGTGAATTATTGGATAACGTTCCGTATGCACCTACTCAAGGTCGTTTCAAGGTTTACCTGATAGATGAAGTGCATATGCTGTCTACGCATTCCTTCAATGCCTTACTGAAAACCTTGGAAGAACCACCTGAACACGTCAAATTTCTTTTTGCAACCACCGATCCGCAAAAGTTACCGATTACCGTCATTTCGCGCTGCTTGCAATTCACTTTACGTCCACTTGCAGTCGATGAAATTACCGCACATCTGAGCGATATTTTAAATAAAGAAAATATACCAGCAGAACAGGATGCGGTCTGGCAAATTGCCGAATCTGCCCAGGGTTCATTGCGTGATGCCTTGTCTTTAACCGATCAGGCGATTGCCTATGGTCAGGGCGCAATCCAGCATCAAGATGTCAAAGACATGTTGGGCTTGATTGACCGCACCATCATTTATGATTTGATTTTGGCTATTCATCAAAACCAGCAAACACGTGTCAGTCAATTGCTCATGCAATTTAGACAGCAGGCTCTGGATGTGTCACTGGTTTTGGATCAGTTGATTTCGACCTTGCATGAACTGGCATTATTGCAATATCTGCCTGAGCTGAGCTTGAAATATAGTGCTGAAATCAATCAAAAGATTATGCAGCTTTCTCAACTCATTTCAGCACAAGATTTACAGTTGTATTATCAGGTAGCTTGTAAAGGTCGTGCCGATCTGCAACTTGCTGTAACGCAAGAGCAGGGCTTTGAAATGTGCGTATTACGATTACTGGCGTTCCGTCCATTACAGCCCAATGAAGTTCCTGTATCACACGCACAAGTCCGTACACAGCACGTTGAGCCAGTGCTTGAACAGCCGGTTGATTCAGAGATTACAGAGCAGCAATCATCGCAGAAGGTAACTGTAGAACCGGTCACATCGGTTGAATCAGCAGCTGTATATGATGATTTTGATGATGCTCAGTATGATGACGACCCATTTAATGAAGTTTCAACTCCGTCTGTTTCCGTAGATGAACCGAGTTCTGATGATTTCCTGGAACAAGATACTGTAGAAGCTGAAGCGCTCTCTAAATGACCAGATTCACCATTGAATCCGGATCAAGCACAGTCAGAAAAAATTATCTTCGATCCATCGAGTGANNCAAGCGATGAAACAACCCCGGTTGAATCTCAAGTTGAAGTGCAGGCCCAAGTTCAGCAACCTGTAGAAAACACAGCACAAGATTCATTATTTGATTTGGCACCTGAACCGGCTGTTTCGGCACCTCGAGAGGTACAAGACAATCTGACAGATACCTCATCGAAACTGATGCCACAGGATATTCTAAAATTAAAGCCTCAAGTGCTTGAAGGCGAATGGACGGTGGATAAATGGGAGTACTGGTTCCGAAACAGTGAGTTATCACCTGCAGTTCAAGAGTTGGCACAACAGGGCGTCATGACTGGACAGATCAATGGTGAATCGACTTTCCATATTCCAAAGCAATATGAAGCCTTGTTGACTCAGTTGCAGCATGCCCTGGAACAGGCATTAAAAACCGAATGGTCGAGTACGCATTTTCAGGTTCATTATGCCGAATTAACAACCACGACGCCGTATAGCATGCAAAGTGAGCGTAAAGAAAAAGCTTATGCGCGTGCGGCAGAGCTACTGCATGCAGAACCTGCGGTCAAAGAGCTGCTACAAAACTTTGAAGGTGAAATACAGAATATCCAGCTGAAATAAGCTTATTCATTCACACTATATGGGTATAGAGCATCCCGCATTTGAATTGGAATCGGGGTGCTTTTTCGTGTCTGGCGGTCGACAAATACATGCACGAAATGGCCTTGTGCTGAGGCTACATCATGACCCTGTTTAAAAATGGCCAAATCATATTGGACAGATGAATTTCCCAGTTTCGAAATAGTCACGCCGACATCAATGATTTCAGGATAAGATAGTTCCTGGAAAAAACTACAGGCAGAATCCACCACTAATCCAATCACGGGCGAATAGCGAATGTCAAAATCTGCCTTTTCAATGAGCAGGGAATTGGCAGCAGTATCAAAATAACTGTAATAGGTGACATTATTGACGTGACCATAGATATCATTGTCAGACCAGCGGGTTTGAATGGGTAAGAAGTAAGAAAAATCAGCGCGTCGTTTTGGTATTTGCTTCATTGTAATTTTATTTTCTACAGGTCATTTATATTCAGTTGTACTGTTAAAAATAAATGAATGCAAGCGGGTAAAAACAAGGTCATTTACAGGAAAATGAAT
>DKLL01000184.1:7853-13226 GCA_002455755.1 Acinetobacter sp. UBA6641 | reverse complement strand
CTTAGATTCAGTGTAGATGGATGGTTCGCTGGCCAACTGTTACCCGGGTGCTGAATATTCACAAAGATAGCTTTGTAGTCAGGTGTCATGGTAACCCCTGTAATTTCACAACCTTCAGGACCTGTTAGAAAGCGGCGTAGTTTGGTATTGTCTAGTTCAGCACCTGTAGGGGTCTGTAAACCGGCGGTGGTCTTAATCTGACCATCGCCGACCTGACCTGGCAGTGCTGCCAGCATCATACAATTGGTTTCATCTGTATATGAGCCATCATCTGTTTGAATCCAAAGCACACCGCGCGGGTCAAACCACATACCATCTGGGCTTGAAAAGTCATTGTCTGCACCAAGTTTTGACAGGTTAACATCTTGAACAGAGTCTTGTTCAGCACCGAATAGGAAAATGTCCCAAATAAAGGTTAATGCAGTAACGACATTTCCAGTTTCTTTGAAGCGGATAATGTGACCATTAATATTGCCTTTAGGGCTGCCGCCTTTATCTGCATCCGCATAGTTACGCGGGTTTGCAGAGTCCAGTGGATGGCTGCTACCACGACTACTGTTGTTGGTTAAAGTCACATAGACTTCGCCATTTTTTGGATTGACTGCAACCCACTCCGGACGGTCCATTTTGGTTGCACCCACTGCATCTGCTGCAAGGCGTGTATTTACCAACACGTCAGCTTGATCGGCAAACTTGTATTTTGCGTAAGCTGAGATAAGTGGGTTGCTGATATTGAGTTCTACCCATTGGCCTGTTGATTTTTGTGTAGCTGTGTCAAAGTTAAACTTAGCAACATACAGTTTGCCGCTGTTCATGTATTTGTCACCAGCGCTGTAACCGCCATTAACATCTTTAGCATCCCAAAGTGCGTCAGAGACAAACTTGTAGATGTATTCGCCTTGCGAGTCATCACCCATATAGAATGCGAGTGGCTGACCTGGAATAGCACGGCTTACGCGACAGTCTTCGTGTGCAAAACGACCGAGTGCAGTGCGTTTAACAGGAGAGTGGCTGCCATTAAAAGGGTCAATCTCAACAATCCAGCCAAAGGTATTGGTCGTGTTACGGAAGTCATCTTTTGCTTCAGCACCCGCTACTTTGGTTAGCCAACGGTCATAAATATCTTGGATATTCAGGTCTTTAATGTCATCCATACGTGAGTCTTCGGTGGCTTTTACGGTATGCCATTTGTACGAGCTTGCCGCAGGAATTTTGTAGCGATCCAACGCTACAATACTATTTGCATCACGACCAATGTCATCACGAGAGAAATACTGGTTAAAGTTTTCTTCTGTCGTTAAGTAAGTGCCCCAAGGGGTATAGCCATTACCACAGTTGTTGATGGTACCTAAGCCAAAGTCGCCATTTGGGCTGAACTTGGTTTTAACTAGATTGCTTCCTTTCACTGGGCCAGTAAATTCAATACGTGACGCAGCGGTAATACGGCGGTTAAACACAGAAGCTTTATTGATGCCCACCAGTTGCGTTTTGCTGTCTTTTTTCACTTCAATTACAGAAACGCCGTGGCAGTTAATTTCACGTAGTGCTTCATCTTCTGAGCGAACAGCTGCACTAATTGTATTGATGGTAGGGTGTAGAATTTTTTTGTCATCGACATATTCATGATTTATGACCAACAAACCTGAATTTGACTGGTTTGCATCAAAGCGGCTATTGGTCATGCCAAAGAAAGTCATACCATCATGACATTCACCGGAACGACGAACAAATGAAGCGCCCGTTGGAATATTATTTTCGTCCCATTCTGCGAGTCCATCAGAGATTGGGTCACCCAGAGCATAGAGAACACGGGCTTCATAGCCTTCAGGAACCGTGACTTGATCCAATACGTTTTTGTTTACCGCCTTGAATTGCAGCGAGGTAGGTGTCTGATTCTTATCTGGTGTGACTGGTGTCGTTGGGGGTGTTAATGTTGAGTCGTCGTTATTGTTATCCCCACAACCAGTTAAAGATGCTGCTAATGTAAGCGCAGCAGCACCTCCGGCAGTTTTGGTAATCAAATCACGACGTGTAATTTTCTTATTAAACAGGTCTGAAAATTCAGCATTTCCCGAATTGTTACTATCATAATCATCGTTAAAAGGCATTTGCTCAGTCATAAGTTTTCCTAGCGTATGTGCTTGGTCGTTTTTATAAAGTTACAGACAAGGTAAAGAGTCAATATGACAGGGCAGTGAAGTTTATATGTCAAAAATATGAAATGATGAGTGGCAGGTTTAGCCATAAAAAAAGCAGGCACATAGCCTGCTCATTTCTTGTAAATAGGGGAGAGATTAGGTTTCAGCAGCTCGTTTTTGTTCAATCAGTTTTCCGAAAAAAAGACCAGTCTCAAATAAAAGCCACATCGGTATCGCGAGCATAATCATGGAAAGTGCGTCAGGTGGAGTGACAAACATCGCCACAAAGAAACATCCCACCACAATGAAGCGCCGTTTTTCGACCAATTGTTGGGTAGAAACCAGCCCGATTAAAATCAGGATTAAAGTAATAATCGGAATTTCAAAAGTAAAACCAAATACCAGAAACAGTTTTAAGCAGAAAGCCAAGTAACTGTTAATGTCGGTCATTGGCGCGACCGTTTCCGGTGAAACACTAATGAAAAAATGCAAAATGGAAGGCAAGGCAACAAAATAGGCGAAACTAATGCCGAGATAAAATAGGCAGATGCTGCCAATCAGTAAGGGTAGGGCCAGATTCTTTTCTTTTTCATATAAGGCAGGTTTTACAAAGGCCCACAGTTGATACAGGATATAAGGCATGGCCAGTAACAAGGCCACAAAAAAGTTCAGCTTAAAGGGAGCCATAAACGTTGCTGTAACATCAGTAGCAATCATGGTCGAGGTACTAGGTAACTGTGCGCGTAACGGTTCCGACAAAACCTGGTAGGTTTTATTAGCCAAAGGCAATAAGCAAAAAAACAGTATCAGCAGCAATCCTACAATTTTAAACAGATGCCGACGCAAGACCATCAGATGTCGGGTAATCGGCATTTCTTCAAGATTAGCAGAGTGTTGATCTGTACAGGCAATAGGTAATTGGCTTTCTATGGGGGTACTCATACAGCCACCTTGAATTCATTGAGTGGTGAAATTGCAGGCATTATGCTTATGGCAGGCTCTTTGAATATTTCTTTATCGCAAATACTCGGCGCCGTTAAATAAATCGTGAAAAATACAGGTTTTTCTAAAAAAACATAAAATAAGGGAGCATTTTTATTATGCGGCACTGCATTTTGTAATTGTTCTTCTGTTGCAGGTTGTGATTGTTGTTGTAGTTCATGCATCTGAGCTTGCATCTTTTGTTCTAGGGCCTGAATCCTTTGCATTTCATTTTGCATCTGTTCACGTAATTCAGACAAACGCAGTTCGCGGTCAATATCATTCTGTACATTGCTGATCATACGTTTGAGTTTGCCGTACCATTTGCCGGCGAAACGTGCAGCTTCCGGGAGCTTGTCTGGTCCAAGCACCAATAAACTAATGATGCCAAAAGCCAGTAATTCAGTCATACCAATATTAAGCATAAGGTTTTAACCTGACTGGGTTTTTACCGTGGAATTAACATCAGAATGAGAGGCTTGATGTTCAATGGTTTTGGGTGCACTTAATGCAGATGGAATGGACNNAAGCATCAATGGTACGGGGCTCTTGGAGTTGAGCATGTTCAGCGTCATCTTCTTTAATCGACTTTTTAAAATCTTTGACTGCACCACCGACATCTTTACCCAGATTTTTGAGTTTAGATGTACCGAATAATAAAATGACCACGATTGCAAAAATTAGCACGTGCCAAATCGAAAGTCCTGCCATGGTATTTTCCTCTGTTTTTTGTTGTCCTTATCTCAACAGGGTTTGATGACAAGTAAGTGACATTTCTGTTTCGGTTTCAAGACAAGGTGATCTAGGGTTGGTCAAACATGAAAAATTAACCTTTTAAAATCATGCTTGAATAGCAGCTGTGCTAGGATGTTTTTTCATTAAAAAAGCTAAGCTGTACTGTCATGGCACTGATTCTTCCTCTTATTTCTTTTCTTGTCGGATATTGGGGAGTGCATGTTTTAAAGCCGATACGGCCCTTATTGGCAGCTCTATTGGCCCGGATTTTCATACCGCTGCTGATCATTTACAATATGGTGTTTTATAAAGAAGGCAGTTTATGGCTGATTGGTTTTAGCTTTTTAAGCTCTATCCTGTTCTTCTGTATTTTTTATTATTTTCAAAAAGATAAATTACGTGCCCTGTGTTTTAGTTATCTGAATGGTGCATGGTTGGGCTTGCCTTTTGCTTTAGCCGTTTTTGGACCGGAAGCCAGCAGTACCATTGTGGCCTTATATATCGGCGGTTCTTTTTTTGGCAACATCTGTGCGGTAATGGCAATAAGTGAAGCCGAACAGGATCTGAGTTTCATTATCAAAAATGTACTGTTGTCGCCGCCAGTGATTGCCTTGACTACAGCTGCTGTTTTGTCATTTTGGGATTTTAGTCCCTTTGAACATCATCCCGTTGTGCAATCGGTGTATCTGCTGAATAAGGTTCTGGTGACTTTTTCAGGCATGTGCGTTTTGGGCATGTGGCTGAGTAAAGTCAGGATTGGCTGGAGTGATTTGAAGCGCAGTTTACTGATCATCAGTAGCCGTATGCTATTGGCGGTTTTACTGTGTGCGGCAGCATATCTGCTTTTGCCAATTCCACATTTATTGCTGACCTATGCGGTGATGTTGATGTTCTTTTGTTTACCGCCGGCAGCCAATATTGTGGCGCTGGAAACACATTATCAAGGAACGGGATACTCAGCAAAATATATTGCGTCGGGTACTGTGGCCAGTGCGATATTGATCGGGATTTATGGGGTAGTGTTGCATGCGTTGGTGCCGGGTCTTTAAAAATATAAAAAAGTCCTCTCTCCCTGTGGGAGAGAGNNACTTAAACAACTGCATCGCCTGGCCACGATGGCTGATTTTATTTTTGTCTTCCTTGCTCATTTCGGCACTGGAAATACCCAGTTCAGGTAACCAAAATAGCGGGTCATAACCAAAACCATTTTCGCCACGAGGAGCGTCCAGTACTTCACCCGTCCAAATGCCCTGAAAAATTTGAGGGAGCGGATCTTCCGCATGCTGAACCAGTGCAAGCACGCAGACAAACATGCCTTCAATGCTTTCACCTTCTTTACGAAATGGTTTAAGTCGGGTTAACAGTTTTTCATTGTTGGCTGCATCATTGCCATGTTCACCGGCAAAGCGGGCAGAATAAATACCCGGTGCACCGCCGAGGACTGGAACGCAAATACCCGAGTCATCGGCAATTGCAGGTTTACCCGAAATCTTCGAGGCATGACGTGCCTTAATAATGG
>DKLL01000184.1:0-7841 GCA_002455755.1 Acinetobacter sp. UBA6641 | reverse complement strand
AAAAAGCACCCGAAGGTGCTTTCTAGAATCAGGCAGAATTACTGTGCCTGAATCCATTTGTCCGCACGGTCACGCGCCATGCGAATCTGTTCCTGGGTCAAGTTGGCAGCCAATGCCATCTTCTTGCCTTCAGATAAAGTAATCACTTTATTGTCGAGCATGCCGTCACGGGTAGACAGTTCATACCACTGGTAAGCACCGACGTAATTTTTCTTTTGTTCTTCCATCATGGCAAGATTAAAGCTGGCACGGTTATCACCATGACTTGCCGCTTTTTCAAAATATTTACGTGCCAAAGTTTCGTCTTTCTTGGTGCCAATGCCATCTGCCAGCATACGGCCGACATTCAACTGGGCAGCAGTCAGACCTTGATCAGCCGCAGCTTTGTACCAGGAAAAAGCTTGCTGCTCATCCTTTTGAACGTCTTTACCTTGTTGATATTTGGTGGCGAGATAAAATTGTGCAGCTGCCTGACCTGCTTTGGCAGATTTGATCAAGCTATTGATATCCATGACAGAATATTGTGCAGCCTGGCTTGAAATCGATGCCGTAGGTGCAACATATTCTGCATGGGCTTGAATGCTAAATAATCCAACCAATAGTGTGCTTAATAATATTTTTTTCATAGTGCGCTCACTCTATAAATAGCGACTTCACCAAACAGATTCGGGATATGTTTACTGAGTAAACTTCCTTGTTGATCCCCATTCACGGCGAGTCGATTAATAATCCGGATGTCATTTTCAGCACAAAGTGCTTCGAAATCACGGAAAGTACATAAATGAATATTTGGCGTGTTATACCACATATATGGTAAAGCTTCCGAAACCGGCATCATTCCTTTTAATGCCAGGAAAGAACGGGTCTTCCAATGGGCAAAGTTAGGAAAGGTGATAATGGCCTGTTTCCCCACACGCACCATATCACGCAATAATACGTCTGGTGCATCTACAGCTTGCAAGGCCTGTGCCATAACCACATAGTCAAATGACTGGTCTGCAAAACGGCTTAAACCGAGGTTCAGGTCTTGCTGGATAATATTTAACCCTCGACTTACCGCAATTGCAATCTTTTCCTGATCAATTTCTAATCCATATGCGCGAATATTGTGCTTTTTGCTCATATGCGCCAGCAATTCACCATCGCCACAGCCTAAATCCAGTACGCTGGAATCGGGTTTAATCCATGTTTCTGCCAATTGATGATCCNNTTTGCTCATATGTGCCAGCAGTTCACCATCGCCACAACCTAAATCCAGCACGCTGGAATCAGGTTTAATCCATTTTTCTGCAAGTTGATGATCGATACGCATTACACAGTCTCCTTAGGTGTGGCTTGGAGGTGTTCTGCACCACCTAAAAATGCACGTAATGATTTAACGTAAAGCGGAATCGGGAACAGGAACGAGTCGTGGCCCTGTTCTGCATCAATATCGAGATAGCTGACAGGTTTGTGATTGCTAATTAATGCATCCACGATTTCTTGCGAGCGCTGCGGTGTGAAACGCCAATCCGTAGTAAATGAAACCACCAGGAATTTGCATTTGGTATTCGACATGGCCTTGACCAATGACTGCTCATACTCGCGTGACGGGTCAAAGTAGTCCAGTGCCTTGGTCATAATCAGGTAAGTATTGGCATCAAAGTTACGGCTGAACTGCTCACCTTGATAACGCAAATAACTTTCGACCTGGAATTCGACGTCAAAACCATACATAAATTTGCCCGATTTCAAGTCACGGCCAAATTTCTGTTTCATGGCTTCTTCAGACAGATAGGTGATATGACCGACCATACGCGCCAGAATCAGGCCACGTTTCGGATAGCTGTCATTTTCCAGATAACGGCCATTATGGAAGTCCGGATCAGACAAAATGGACTGACGCGCCACTTCGTTAAAGGCAATATTTTGCGCCGATAGTTTTGGTGCACTGGCAATGATCACGCATTTTTTTAACCGGTCCGGATAATCCACCGACCATTGCAACGCCTGCATGCCGCCCAGAGAACCGCCAATAACCGCATACCAGACATCAATGCCCATACGGTCAGAGAGCAGGGCCTGGGTTTTGACCCAGTCACGTACCGTAACCAGTGGAAAATCCGGTCCGTAAGGACGGTTGTCATTTTCCGGGTTCGGTGAGATGGGACCGGTTGAACCGCTACAACCGCCAATATTATTCAGTGCAACGACAAAGAATTTAGAGGTATCAATGGCTTTACCTGGTCCAATGCATGCATCCCACCAACCCGGTTTTTTATCATCTGCATGATGATAACCTGCCGCATGGTGATGGCCAGACAAGGCATGACAAATCAGGATCGCATTGGATTTGTCGGCATTGAGTTCGCCATAAGTTTCGACCATGAGCTCAAAACGTGGAAGAATCCGGTCACATTCGAGCTCTAACGGCTCTTCAAAAATAAACTTTTGCGGGGTAACTAAGCCCACTGAGTCAGCTGGAAAAGACACAGGAAATTTTCGCCTTAAATCTTTAGAATGAATGACTAAAGGATACCACTTGAGGGTATCCTTTCTAAAGTTTTTTATTTGCTATCGTTTATACGGCGGCAGCAACGACCTGATCGGTACTTAATACGCCTTGCTCAATCAAGCGGTTGGTACAGGCAATAATCGCTTCGATAGATGCAGTCACGATGTTGTCATGCACACCGGCACCGAATGCAGATTTACCGGTACCTTTCACTTGAAGCTCAATCAAAGCCAAGGCTTTGGCATGCGCACCTGAACTAATACTACGTTCTTCATAGTTCAAGACATCAATTGGCAACTGTAATGCATTCAAGATTGCTGAAATCGGACCGTTGCCTTCACCACGCAAGTGTTGAATTTCACCCTCAATCTCAACATCAAGTTCAATCACCTGATTGCCATTTTCATCCGACAATTTATAGTTTTTGGTAGAGTAATGCGTATCCTTCACGGCAACATACGTATCTTTGAACAATGCCCAGATGTCTTGAGCTGAAATTTCTTTCGCCTGTTCATCCGTGACTTGCTGAACCACTTGCGAGAATTCGATCTGTAAACGGCGTGGCAATACCACGTTGTAGTTCGATTCCAACAAGTAAGAAATCCCGCCTTTACCAGACTGTGAGTTCACGCGAATCACCGCATCATAGTCACGACCCAAGTCTTTAGGATCGATTGGCAAGTAAGGCATATCCCAGATTTCTTCATTTTTCTGGTATTCAAAACCTTTCTTGATCGCATCCTGATGCGAACCGGAGAATGCGGTGAACACCAAATCGCCTGCATATGGATGACGAGGGTGCACTGGCAAGCCTGTGCATTCTTCAACAGTAGCAATAATTTCGTTGATGTTGGAGAAATCCAGGTTAGGTGCAACACCCTGGGTGTACATGTTCAAGGCAATTGCTGCAACATCGACGTTTCCGGTACGTTCACCATTTCCAAATACACAGCCTTCAACACGGTCTGCACCGGCCATAATTGCCAATTCAGAAGCTGCAATACCACAGCCCCGGTCATTGTGACAGTGTACAGAAATGATCACACCGTCACGACGCTGAATATTGCGGTGCATCCATTCAATCTGATCGGCATAGACGTTTGGTGTCGACACTTCTACAGTCGCTGGCAAGTTTAAAATCACTTTATTGGTCGGAGATGCTTCCCATATTTCAGTCACTGCATCGCAGACGTCTTTTGCAACTTCCAGTTCGGTTGCAGTAAAACATTCCGGACTGTACTGGAATACCCATTCAGTTTCAGGATATTGCGCTGCATATTGTTTCACTTTTTGTGCAGCATTAATCGCTAACTGTTTTGCACCGGCAACATCCACATTCAAGACTTTTTGACGGAAGGTCGGAGAGTTGGAGTTGTAGATATGCACGATGGCACGTTTTGCACCTTGCAAAGATTCAAAAGTACGTTCGATCAAATGATCACGGGCCTGCACCAAAACTTCAATATACACGTCATCCGGAATATGATTTTCTTCAATCAATTTACGGGTGAAGTCGAAGTCAATTTGTGAGGCAGAAGGGAAACCGATTTCAATATGTTTGAAACCGATTTTCACCAACATCTGGAACATCTTGAATTTCTGTTCCATATCCATCGGTTCAAAAATGGCTTGGTTACCGTCACGAAGGTCGGTGCTCATCCACATTGGCGCTTTGTTAATTTCGTTATTTGGCCATTGGCGGTCTGGCAAGTCTACACGCTGGTACATGCGACGATATTTTTTACTTGGATCAGCCAACATCATGAGGTAACTCCTTGTGTAGCACCGGTTGCTTGAGGTCATGGATAACGGCAACCTGCTACTGATATAGATTGTGTCTATTCTAGCAATTTACAAGTCTGAGACTGGAAGACATTAGTCGAAAGTTGTAATAAAACCAATGCTTTCTTATAAGTTAGTTGTACCGCAGCGCTTGTAAATCTATAACTTAATATTAATCCACTTATTCCGAAAATATTTTTCTATTTTTGCATCCATAACAAGACTTAAGAAAATATTTTTCAGTAATATTGTTTTTGGTGGAAAATATAATCACTGTTGATTTCATTTAACGTGGCGGTTCCCATTAAAGCCATGGTAATTTCAAATTCCTCCTTCAGTATCTTAATCACATGTGCCACACCCAGCGCCCCGGCAGTTGCCAGACCATAGATATAAGGACGACCGATCAAAACAGCCGAAGCGCCCAGTGCAATGGCTTTAAACACATCTGAACCACGACGAATCCCGCCATCATATAACAGGGGGAAATCAGCCGGGACCACTTTTTTAATCAGCTGCAAGGCAGTGAGTGGTGGAATGCAGGTATCTAAAACACGGCCACCATGATTGGACACAATCAGACCTTGTACGCCGTGCTGTATGGCTAGCAGGGCATCCTGCGGATTGACGATGCCTTTTAAAACAACCGGTAATGAAGTGTGCTGAACCAGCCAGGCAATATCTTCCCAAGTGGGCGCGATCTTCATTAAGCCATGAAACACGGGGTGGTCGCCCTCATGCAGTTCAGGCAAGGGAATATGGGCCGGAGTATGCGGATGCTGCATGTCTTCAGGCAAATGGAAAAATATACGCCGTTCACGGTCACGAATGCCGCTATGCGGTGAATCCACGGTAATCACCAAGGCCTTAAAGTTTTGCTGTTCGGCCAGNNATTTTTCCCGATCACCTTGCCAATATAGCTGAAACCATTTGTATGGATTGTCCTGTTTCAGCTGGCGCATGTCGGTATTGCTGAAGGTACTGAGCACCATGTTGCTGCCAAGCACTTCTGCGGCCAGTGCGGTTGCTGCTTCAGCTTCAGGATGAAACTGCTGCTGGTGCCCAATCGGGGCCAGAAAAATCGGATGCGGATATTCCTGCCCTAAAATTTTACAGCGGGTATGGCCTTGGGTCAGGTCCTGCAACATGCGCGGCACTAGGTGAATCTGCTGAAACTGATCCAGATTATCCCGAACACTGACTTCATCCATGGCACCGCCCTGCAAGTATTGCCATACCATATCGGAAAGATGCTTTTGTGCTTCAATTTCATAGTCGGCAAGGGTCTGTAAATAAGCCGGAATCTGGGAGAGGGGAGCGACGGGTGCAACGGTTTTCATAGATCGCCCCATTGGCGTAATAAATTATGGTAGTGACTGGTCAAACCCAGAATTTCTTCGGTGTCGCCAATCTGCTGGCGTAATTTAATAATATTCATATACAGATTAAACAGCATACTGCGTTGCCAGTCATCTTTGACCATGCTTTGTATCCAGGTACAGGCCGCCATCCGTTTGCCTTGGGTCACAGGTTCCACCCGATGTAAGCTGGTCGCAGGATAGAGTATGGCATCTCCCGCATCGAGCTTGACTTCATGACTGCCATAATTGTCTTCTACAATCAGTTCACCGCCTGTATATTCATCCGGTTCAGATAAAAACACGGTGATGGAAACGTCAGTCCGAATCGCTTGTCCAAGGCTGCTGGAATATTGCACGGCATTATCGACATGATTGCCATAATGCCCCTGATTCTGATAGCAGTTAAATAAAGGCGGAAGAATATGCTTGGGCAATGCTGCCGATTTGAGCAGGAGGTTGTGTTGCAAGGCGTGGAGAATTTTAGCTGAAAAGGATTGATAGGCAATGCTGTGAGGATCAATCTGCAAATTGTTTTTAATTTTCTGTGCCTGAAAGCCGGCACTGTGCTGACCCTGAATCCAGGCCTGACTGTTATCTAATTGTTGGCGTAGTTCGGCAACCTGCTGTTTGCTCAGAATTTCAGGAATATGTAACATCATCAGCTTGATCTGCATCCCTTAAATAACGTGAATCCAAAAGAATAATGTAGTGCATAGGGTCTGTTGATACTTATAGAACAAGTGTCAACAGACCTTGGCTCTAATACACTACATTTATACTCAATGTGCTCAGACTTGGCGAATGGCTTAAAACTTATAGTTAAAGGTTAAAGCTGCTGAACGCGGTTGTCCTAGAATCACACGGCCACCACCATTGTTCAAGGTGCTGATGTATTCCTTGTCTGCCAGGTTATAGACATTCAAGTTGACCGAAGCATTGTTATTGAAGCTATAGCCTGCCATGGCATCAAACACCACATAGCCTGGAATGCTTGGCATATTTGCCGCGGCAGTGCTGTCTGTAATCACACGCTTTTGCTCATCGACATAACGTGCACCTAAACCGAGTTTGAATCCTGCAATGTCATAAGTCGACCATAAGCTTGCTGTCCATTCAGGTGACCAGCGAACATTGTTGGTTCGGGTAATTGCACCTGTGGTTGCATTCACGCTCAGCTGGTCTTCTTGTTCAGTTTTCATATGCGCAACGCCGGCAGACACATTCCATGCTTCGGTAATTTTACCTACAGCACTCAGTTCAACCCCTTTTACGCTCGTTTTACCTTGCTGAATGGATTCTTGAGTAATGGCATCCTGAGTAAACTGGTTTTCATTTTCAGTGTAATAGGCAGCAGCATTAAGTGCCAGTTGATCATTCAGCAGATCCCACTTGGTTCCCACTTCATAGTGGTGGGTTTCCTGTGGTTTTGCAGCCGCACTGTTAATTCCGTCTGCAGAAAGGCTAAAGTTGGCACTTCCAGGAGGCGTCAGAGATTTGGCGTAAGATGCATAGACACTGCTAAAGGTTGTAGGTTTAAACAAACCGCCCAGTTTCCAGCTGACCAAGGTGTCATGGGCACCCAAACTGGTTGGAACCAAGCTGCTGCTACCCGATGGCAAGGTCAAAGCATCATATTCAGTGTCATAATAGTCGACCCGAACTCCGCCATTCAGCTGGAAGCGCTCGCCAAATTTAAGCGTGTCGAATAAATAGGCGGCAGCTGTATCGGTCTCACCATGAGTATAGCCCCCGTTATACATCAGTGCCGGCATGGCTTCATTGCGATCTGGATCATACAGATTGGCCCAAGAGGTTGCTACAGTCGCTTGCCCCGGCATTTGTGTAGCCATNNTGACGTGAACGGTTAACTTCCCAGTCTTTCGGATCAGCTGAACCATTGGTTCTTAAGCCTGCTGAACCGGTGTTGATCCCGGTTAAAACACGGTTCATGCTGGTTTTACCTAAACGGGTGATGTTGGTCAGCTTGACGTTTTCAGCCAGATCACTTTCAATTTTTGCCGTGTACATGTCTGCATCGACATCTTCATGGTCATTGGCCTGGCCATAATAATTTTCACGGTTGACTTTAGGTGCTGAAGCTAAAGCAGAATCGGCATTGTAGAAACCCTTCATGCCAATGGTCGGGATACCGCCATCCGGAATGTTGCGTTGACGGATATGTTGTGAATAGAGATACAGGCGGG